>PYEQ01000158.1 GCA_003017785.1 filamentous cyanobacterium CCP5
AGTCCAGCCAGTGCGTCGGATAATCTGTCGCACCAGACTGTTAAGGGCGATCGCCAGCACCCCCGCCGCAAAAATCAGCAGGATGATCTGTCGAAACCGCCACAAAATAAACAGGGCAATGCCCAGACAGGCCAGGCTAATCCAGTCAGTCAGTTTCAAATTACCCTCCGACAGTGCCTGGTTGATAGGTGTGATCCCCGATGGCTGTTGCGCCTAGAGATTCCTGCCATGGCCTGACGACGGATGACTTGGCTCCTGCCCTCAGCCTGGCTAATGCCAATTCTAATGATTGATATGCTGAAAGGAATCAACTCCTGCGAATCTCTTTTATGTCTACTGCCGTCTCTGCTCTGCGCGATCGCCAGCACCCGATGATTCGGCAGCTGGCAGATCGGATTGAGGCCATTTGGCAACAGCTCGAGCTCTCGCCCTATGCTATGCCCGAGGATCTGGGCTATGTCGAGGGTCGTCTAGAGGGGGAGCGGCTGGTGATTGAGAATCGCTGTTTCCAAACCCCCCAGTTCCGTAAGCTGCACCTAGAGCTGGCCCAGGTGGGCCAGAACTTAGACATCCTCCACTGCGTCATGTTTCCGAGGCCGGACTATCCGCTGCCCATGTTTGGCTGTGATTTGGTGGGTGGGCGCGGGCAGATCAGCGCGGCAATTGTCGATTTATCGCCGGTCACCTCTGCCCTCAGTCCGGCCTATGCCGCCGCCCTAGACCAGCTGCCGCCGCCCGACTACCAGCAGGTGCGAGACTTGCCTGCCTGGGGAGATATTTTTTCGCCCTACTGCCTGTTTATTCGCCCCACCTCACCCGAGGAAGAGACGCGGTTTTGCGATCGCATTGCCGCCTATCTCGATATTCACTGCCGTCAGGCCCTAGCCACTGCCCCTGACCCTGATCGACGCCCTGAGATTTTGGCCGGGCAGCAGCACTACTGTCAGCAGCAGCAGCAAAATGATAAAACTCGGCGCATCCTGGAGAAGGCGTTTGGGGAAGCCTGGGCAGAACGATACATGACCACGGTCCTGTTCGATTTGCCGCCGCTTCAATAGAATAAATACCTTACTTGCTGCCACCTATCACCTCACCATGACTGCTACTTCACCTGATGCGGCTACTTTAGACGCTCAAGGCCGCCTAGAGTCAGACCGCGATTTGAGCCAGAAGCCCACCGCCAGTGCTGGTCTGGGGCGGCTGGTGGTGTTTACCGGGCCCAGTGGCGTTGGCAAGGGAACCCTGCTCCATGCGCTGCTCGAGCGTCATCCCGATCTACATCTGTCGATTTCGGCAACCACCCGCGACCCGCGACCAGGGGAAGAACATGGCCAAAACTACTATTTTCTGAGCAAAGACGAGTTCAATCAGATGGTTGAACAGGGGGAGTTTCTGGAGTGGGCGGAGTTTGCCGGCAACTGCTACGGCACTCCTAAAGCTGCGGTGATGCAAACCATCCGCCAGGGCCAGTGGGTGATTCTAGAAATTGAGGTGGAGGGAGCGCGGCAGGTGCGCCGGTCCTTTCCAGATGCGTTTCAGGTGTTCATCATGCCCCCCTCGATCGCGGTGCTAGAAGAGCGGCTGCGGCAGCGGGGACATGATTCGGAACCTGCTATCCAGCGGCGGCTGCAGCGAGCCACGGCGGAGATGAAGGCGGCCCCAGAATTTGACTGCCAGGTGGTGAATGACGATATTGACAAAGCCCTTGACCAGTTAGAAACTGCCCTGTTTGGCACCTAAGTCAGGGCTGATCATCCTGGACTCTCTGGCTGTCCGATCAGAGCGATTAGACTGGCATCGGCAAGCCAACTCTATTCGACCGGTTCCGCGGGAGGAATGCCCTCCAGCACGAGCAGGGATTCCATCATTTTTTTCACTAGCGGCGCGGCGACGGTGGAGCCATAGGCGTTTTCGCCCCGGGGCTCGTCGATGATGGCCAGAACCACATAGCGAGGCGCTTCCACTGGCAAAATTGCGGCAAAGCTGGTGATCCGACCGGTGCCATAGGTGCCGTTGGCGGTGGCTTTTTGGGCAGTGCCGGTTTTTCCCGCAATCCGATAGTTCGGTAGCTGAGCTGGCTGGCCAGTGCCGTCCTTGACCACGTTCTCCATCATCAGGAGAACGTGCTGGGCTGTCTCTGCCGAAAAGACTGCCTTGGGAGCAGGGCGTTCGGGCTGCCAGTGCAGCTGTTGCTGGCTGTCGACTAGGCCGCGCACCACGTGGGGGGTAACCAGTTTGCCCCCGTTGGCGATCGCCGCCTGGTAGCGTAACAGCTGCATCGGTGTGAGCACAAACCCCTGTCCAAAGGCGGTCGTCGCTGACTCAACAGAACTCTTGATGAACTGCTGGCGGTCTTTCATCGCACCAGTAGCCTCGGCGGGCAGATCGATGTGGGTTGGCTGGCCCAGTTCGATTTTGGTTAGCCAGTTATAGTAATCGGCGGTGGGAAGCTGATTCATAATCTGAATCATGCCGACGTTGCTGGAATAGGCCAGGACTTCGCCGATGGAAATTTGGCCGCGGCCACCCACGGAGGCGTAGTCGGCATTGCGGATAGTCCATTTGCCATAGCGAATCTGGCCACTGTCGTAAACGGTGGAATCAGCTTTGATGGCTCCCGCTTCCAGGGCGATGGCCACATTGATCGGCTTAAAGGTAGAGCCGGGTTCGTAGAGGTCGCTGACGGCCCAGTTCTTGAGCTGGTCGACATCGGCCTCGTAGTAGCGATTGGGGTTGAAGGTTGGGGCGATCGCCAGGGCCTGTAAAGCCCCGCTATGGACATCCATGACCATCAGGGTGCCCCGCTTGGCCCCGTGCTCTTTGACCGTAGCGGCCAGTTCCTGCTGGGCAATGCGCTGGAGTCGACCGTCGAGGGTCAGCTGGAGACTGTAGTCCCTGGGAGCTAAGCCACTGGTGCCCTCGGGGACGTCGGCGGTGTCTGGTGCTAGCGCCAGCTCTTCTGCCATGGACAGTTCGATGCCCAATTGGGGCTCCCCTTCCAGGTTGACAAAGCCAACGACGGGGGCAAACAGCTCCTCCTGGGGATACAGACGGCGCTGCTTGCGCAGCAGCTCGAGGCCATCGAGGCGCAGAGCCCGCAGGCGATCGGCTTGTTCTTCCGATAGGTCAGCGCTGAGTTTGATCCCGGTGTCTTGACGGCCCAGGCGATCGCTCAGATCCGCTGGGGCCGTTTCCAAAATCGGGCTGATGGCAGCGGCGACCTGATCAATCTCTTGCTTAAACAGAGCCGGGTGGGCATACAGCTCGTAGACAATCCCATCCATGGCCACCACGTTACCCTGGCTATCAACCACGGCGCGGCGAGCGCTGCGGGGCAGGTGCACCTGGGCCTGCTGTTGGAGGGCGATCGCGGCCAGGCTTGCTCCCTGGTGGATCTGGAGATAGGCCAGGCGTCCGCCGAGGGCTACGATGGCCAAAACCAACACTCCCCACACCAGAGCGGCCCGCAAACGACTGGGCTGCCATGGAGTGGATGGCTGGCTAGATCGTCGAAGCGATGCCTCCGAGGGTGGGCGAGGGGGGCGCCGGGAGGGTCGCCGCCGTCGCCGCTGTCGCCGTCGCTGAGAGCCCCTAAGCACGCTAATCATGGCTGTCCCTGACTGTTTCACCACCATCACGGTCCTAATAGCTCAGGGGCTGTTGCGGCAACCGAAGGATCTGACGGTCAGGGACAAGGGTCGATTCCGGCAGGGGAGCAGGGCGCAGAAACAACACATTTCCTAACCGGGGCGGCCTGAGGTCTGTGTTGGTCTGCTCCACCTGTTCAGCCATGTGGTTTTTGAGGACTTCATTGACGGTGGTGAGCTGATCTTCACTGCGCTGTAGCTGGGCCAGACGATTTTCCCCATGGCTCAGCTGACGGCTGATATGGACGGAATAGCCATAGCCCCCTAAGGCCATTACTACCGCGATCGCAGTTACCACGGAACTGGCCTGGTGTCCGAGGGAGAGCAGACGCCCTACGGGACTTGGAGGTTTCAGCTGAACCAGGGAATCGGGCTGAGCTGCTTGGCCAGGGGCTACGGGCCCTGGCTGCGGGGGGGCTGCAGCCACTCGGCTAGATGACTTGGCTTGGGCGGGTTGCCGACGGGGCTGGGATGGAGCAGGAACGCTGGATTTGAGCGCAGCAGCCATAAAAATTTCGAGCGCAGACTAAACTGCAGCCAGGATACTGCATAGTTCCGAAATTGCGCGAGATGTGGCTATAAATTGCCACTAAAAGATGTTCAGCTGCTAGGAATCTGGTATTTTAACGCCCCTCTCCGGTCCGGGAGCCAGACAAACTAATAGCAGCCCGTGAGCCACGGACTGCTATGCAGGGGACATCGCCCAGTTGATTGGGCTGTCCCGGTCCTGGGGTATGGCACTCGGCCTAGAGCTTGGCGCCGCACTCAGGACAGAACTTGTTTTGGATTGGACTGTGAACTCCGCAGTCGCTACAGGCCAAGCTTTCGCCTGGAATGTCGGATGCGGGGGCGGCTGGTAGGCCGAGCATCTGGGCGTTGCTCTTGCCAGGGGCAACCATCGGATAGCAGTTTTCGTCTCGGCGTACCCGCACATCCATCAGGGTGGGGCCGTCGTAGGCCAGCATGTCGGCGATCGCGTCGGCCAGTTCAGAGCGGTGATTGACAATCATGCCCTTGATGCCGTAAGCCGCCGCTAGCAGTTCGAAGTTGGGCATGCCCGTTTCCATATTGGAGGAAGAATAGCGCTCCCCAAAGAAGGTTTGCTGCCACTGGCGCACCATGCCCTGCCAGCCGTTATTAATCACCACAGTTTTGACGGCGATGTTGTACTGGGCTAAGGTGCCCAGCTCCTGGAGATTCATCTGAAAGCTGGCGTCACCGCTAATGCAGATTACCTCTTCGTGGGGGAGGGCAACCTTGACCCCCATGGCGGCGGGCATGCCAAAGCCCATGGTGCCGAGGCCCGCACTGGAGATCCAGCGGCGAGGGCCATTCTTGAGGAACTGGGCGGCCCACATCTGATGCTGGCCGACATCGGTAGTGTAAAAGGCATGGGGGGAAGCCTGGCTGAGGGCCACGATCACTTCCTGGGGAGCCAGCATATCGTCGTAGCTTGGTACCGTCAGGGGATAGTCGCGCCGCCACCGGTTAATCCGCTCTCGCCAGGTCAGGGTTTGATCGCTCGGGGGAGTCTGCCCTTCTTCCTCGAGGCGCTGCAGCAGGGTTTGGAGCACCTGGGCCACATCGCCAACGATCGGCACCTCCGGAGTGCGATTTTTACCGACCTCCGCCGGATCAATATCAATGTGAATGACCTTGGCATGGGAAGCAAATTCATCGAGCTTGCCGGTGACGCGATCGTCGAAGCGAGCGCCAACGGCAATCAGCAGATCGCATTCACTAACGGCAAAGTTGGCATAGGCGGTGCCGTGCATGCCGAGCATGCCAACCGATAGAGGATGGTGCTCGTCAAAGGCCCCCTTGCCCATCAGCGTGGTTGTCACCGGCATTTGAAAGTATTCAGCCAGCTGCTGGAGCTCTCCATGGGCATTGGCCGTAATCGCCCCGCCGCCCACGTAGAGCAGTGGCCGCTCCGCATGCCGCATCAGGCGAATAGCATGGTGAATCTGGCGAGGATTGCCCCGCAGGGTGGGCTTATAGCCGGGCAGCCGTACAGACTGGGGTTCAACCGGTTCGTAGTCGAATTCTTCTAGGCCAACGTCTTTGGGTACGTCGATTAGCACCGGACCGGGCCGCCCGGTCTGGGCAATGTGAAAGGCTTCGGCAACGGTCTGGGCAATCCGTCGCGGATCGCGGACCACATAGGAATGCTTGGTAATCGGCAGGGTGATGCCATAGATGTCGGTTTCCTGGAAGGCATCGGTGCCGATCGCCGCTCGGGATACCTGACCAGTGACAATCACCATGGGAATTGAGTCCATCTGGGCGTTGGCAATGCCCGTCACTAAATTAGTTGCCCCTGGCCCTGAGGTGCCGAAGCACACGCCAACCTTGCCAGTGGCGCGGGCATAGCCGTCGGCTGCGTGGGAGGCTCCCTGCTCGTGGCGCACCAGAATATGCTCAATGCCGCCAGCGGCTTCGGCCCGATACAGCTCGTCATAGATGGGCAGAATGGCCCCACCGGGGTAGCCAAAAATATGTTCAACGCCATGACGCCTCAGGCTGTCAATGAGGGCAAACGCACCGGTTGCTCGGCGAATCAGAACCTGATTGGGGGTTTGAACGGGAGAAGTCATGGTTCTACTGGCTCAACTCTAAGGGTGACTGTCAATATCCAGATGTAACCGGCAATATCCAGATGTGACTATCAATACAGATTGAATCTATCCACCATGATGCCTCGAAATTGAGTCCTTATTATGGGCTGAGAGGGTAATTTTTCCGGGAATTTAAGCAGCGAACATGTCCCTGGGCGGCTCGATTGGGCGAGGGTCAAATCATTGACCGGCCTGACGGCGCTGGGTTGACCTGGGTCCGATCGCATCAACTGTCATCGTTTCTGGATAGAAAAGGGCCTCCAAGGCCCGTTCCAGGGCTGGAGCCTAACCTACCCGACCCATGCAGTAGTGGGCTAGCCAGCCGGTGATAAATTCGGCAGCGGTGGTAGGAGTTTGGCTGGGGAGCGCCAGACCCGTCGTGAGACTGGGCCGCTGCCACAGCTGTAAGTGATCGACTGCTGGGTCGGCATAGAAATGATCGCCGCAGCGACCAGCAGAGGTGATGTGGGTGAAGTGATCGTGGCTCAGCCGATGAACGGGAAACGGCTCGGATAAAGGCACCCCCCAGCCGTCAACGGCAAACAGCGCCAGCACCTGTCCCGGAGTCTGGTAGTGGCGATGGCGAGCGACGCTGGCCGCTGTCAAGACCCCTGCGCTAAAGGCCAGAAAGATGATCGGCTCCAGGATGGAGTCTAGGCGCTGGCGCAGGGACCGGGTTGCGATCGGGGCCCAAATTCCATCCGCTGGGGTGGGATGAACGTAAACCGATAGAGAGCGGCGATCGCCGGGGAGATAGCGACCGAGGTCTGCCATCAGCTGCTGGGTCGCTTCGGGATCGTGAAAACCACTGCAGATAATCAAACTGACCTGAGCCATAGGGAGCCCTTTTCCGTCGCCAGATTATAAATTTAAGCTACGAATCATGGATTGATAATGCGTTGTTTGTCCCTCTATGGACAAAAAAATCTGAGCTTTTTACAAATAAGGATAAGGGGCATCGGCTCAGAGCAGGCCGTGCGGGGAAATGGCCGATAATACCTGCCGTCGGTGGCTATGCCCCTAGATAAGATTGCAGTGGCAAGTGGCTGCAGAAGCAGTTTAGGGGATTCAAAATCATGACCCAAACCCTGATTAACCTGGCATTGCCAGTTGTGAGTGAACGGATCGATCAACGGCTAGCGGCAGATCCGACGTTGACCTACCACCGGGCTCTATCTAACTGCGATTTACACCACAAGCTAGAAGCCTATGTGATGAGCCGACTGCCTTCTCGCTATGTGAGTTTAGAAGCGAGCCAGGTTTGTAGTCTGGAGTCGCCATCCCAGTGCTATTCCAGCCAGCAGCTCAGACAGATTGACGATCTGGTGGAACAGGGACTCATGGGTTTGATCGCTCGACCCGTCCAGCTGTCTTCCCCCCAGGAACCCAGTGCTCCTTCTTCATGGTTTGGCTGAGGTTCCCTGAGCTGTGAACTGTACTGTCAACGTTCGGTTCTACCCATAGCTCTATTCTTAATGACAGCGTAGGCTCATAAATAGCGGGTTTATAAAGCTGTTTTGGCAGCTGTCGGACTGACCGACCCGCGCTGAGTAGAACAGACTGCAAGGTCTTGGGGCAAGCGCTGTGGATCGTCACTATTCATCACTGTTTGAGCTGCTCGATGGCGATCGCCTGGCCGATGGTGCGATCGCCTGGGAGACACCGTTTCAGTCTGGCTCTGTCCTGGCCTCCGAGGGCAAAACCGCCGGGCACCATGCTCTATCAGCCCAGCAGTGGTTGCAGGCGGAATCCCAATGGTGGGCTGCCGTATCTGCCCTTAGCGATTTGCTGCGGGCCCAGCTGACATTTCAGGCTGAGGTTTCCCCGGCGGATGCCGGAGAAGAACGGGCGGTATTGCTCTCGGGTCCCCTACCGGTACTCCAGGCCGCCGACTTGAGCCATCAGGTGTCTTCCTGGCTATTTATGCCCCAGTCCCTGGCGGATATGCTGGCTGTTGCCCGACCGCTGCTGCCGTTTCAAGGCGCCAAGGGGGACTGTCAGCAAGAACTGCTCCAAACGATTCCCCTGGCCTCGGATCAAGATCTGGGGCGAGAGCGGTTTTGCCTGCTAGTCACTGATCGCTTTAGCCTATCCCTGGTGCTAAGCGGACCAGTCGGGCAGCCTCCCCGGCTGCGGTTTGCCTTTGAGCCAGAGGTCAACCAGCAGGTGTGGCAGCGGCTGCGATCGCAAATTGCCCATAGCCGCCCGCCGCTGCTGGATCGCTTCGACGCGATCGGCCAGCAAATTACCTGGGGTGATCCGCCCTATCGCCTGGTTAGCCGGTTTAGTCTCCAGCTGATTCAGCATATGCAGGATCAGGCGATGGATGGCGATCGCTCAACGGTCGGAACTGTCCACAGCCCGCCTCGAACCGTAGCTCCGCCCAGGCTCAATCAGGCCAGCTCTCACCAGCCTCACCCCAGAACTCGGACCTATAGCGCCGTTGAGGCTGCCCATTCTTCGACCTCTGGAGCCGCCGAGGCCCCCTGCCGCGATGCCCAACTGCTCCAGGCCATGGCCCATGAAATTCGCACTCCCCTGACGACGATTCGCACCTTTACCCGATCGCTACTGAAGCGCCGCGACCTGGCCGATGATGTGGTGCGACGCCTCAACCTGATTGATCGCGAATGCACCCAGCAGATCGATCGTTTCAACTTGATTTTCCAGGCGGTGGAGCTAGAAACCGGGGCTAAACAGCCGCGATCGCCCCTGGCCACTATCTCAGTGGAT
>PYEQ01000159.1 GCA_003017785.1 filamentous cyanobacterium CCP5
CGACTGGATGGTGCTGGATGTGATTCCGGTGATTCCGCCGGATTTGCGACCCATGGTGCAGCTGGACGGTGGCCGGTTTGCGACTTCTGACCTCAATGATCTGTATCGTCGAGTAATCAACCGCAATAACCGGTTGGCGAGGCTGCAGGAAATTCTGGCTCCTGAAATTATCGTCCGCAATGAAAAGCGGATGCTCCAGGAGGCCGTGGATGCCCTGATTGACAATGGCCGCCGGGGCCGCACCGTGGTAGGGGCTAATAACCGTCCCCTTAAGTCTCTGTCTGACATCATCGAGGGTAAGCAGGGTCGCTTCCGGCAGAATCTACTGGGCAAGCGGGTAGATTACTCGGGACGTTCGGTAATCGTGGTTGGTCCCAAGCTGAAGATTCACCAGTGCGGTCTGCCCCGGGAAATGGCGATCGAGCTGTTCCAGCCCTTTGTGATTCATCGGTTGATTCGTCAGGGATTGGTTAACAACATCAAGGCCGCTAAAAAACTGATTCAGCGCAATGACCCCAGCGTCTGGGACGTACTGGAAGAAGTGATTGAAAGCCATCCGGTGATGCTAAACCGAGCCCCGACTCTACACCGACTTGGCATTCAGGCCTTTGAGCCTATTCTGGTGGAAGGACGTGCCATTCAGCTGCATCCGCTGGTCTGTCCAGCCTTTAATGCCGACTTTGACGGTGACCAGATGGCGGTTCATGTACCGCTATCGCTGGAATCCCAGGCGGAGGCGCGGCTGCTGATGCTGGCCTCTAACAATATCCTTTCCCCCGCTACCGGACGCCCAATCATTACGCCGAGCCAGGATATGGTGCTGGGGTGCTATTACCTCACGGCAGAAAATCCCTATCAGCAGAAAGGTGCGGGCCGATATTTTGCCAGCATGGCTGATGCCATCATGGCCTTTGAACAGAGTCAAATCGATCTTCATGCTGAGGTGTGGCTTCGCTTCGACGGAATTATTGAAGACGATGGTGATGACGATACGGTCTTAGAAGAAACTAAGTCAGACGATGGTGTGGTCACCCGCCTGTACCATCGCCGTCGCATTCGAGAAGACGCTGACGGTAACATCATTTCCCAATACGTTAAGACTACTACCGGGCGGATTATCTACAACAAAACCATCCATGAAGCCCTGGCGACCTAGCTCGCTCCCTCTGGGAGTATTTCACCTCACCAACTATCCATTCTTTGCAGCAGACAATCACGAAGGGCAATTAGCGCAATGGCAGAGCAAGAGTCTAAGCAAGAACCGATGATTTTTCGGAATCGAATCATCGATAAAAAGCAGCTCAAAAATCTGATTTCCTGGTCTTTTACAAAATTTGGCACCGCCCGCACCGCCCAGATGGCCGACCTAATTAAAGATCTCGGCTTTCGGTATGCGACCCGGGCGGGTGTCTCGATTAGCGTCGATGATTTGCAGGTGCCTGCCCAAAAGCGACAGCTGCTTGATGCCGCCGAGGACAATATCCGCGACACCGAGGAGCGCTACACCCGAGGCGAAATTACTGAGGTCGAGCGTTTCACCAAGGTAATCGACACCTGGAACAGCACCAGTGAGGAGCTCAAAGACCAGGTCGTCAAAAACTTCAAAGAGAATAATCCCCTCAACTCGGTCTACATGATGGCCTTCTCTGGGGCGCGGGGAAATATTTCTCAGGTGCGTCAGCTGGTGGGCATGCGGGGACTGATGGCCAATCCCCAGGGGGAAATTATTGACCTGCCGATTAAGACCAACTTCCGAGAAGGACTGACCGTTACTGAGTACGTGATTTCTTCCTACGGCGCTCGTAAGGGACTGGTGGACACGGCTCTACGGACGGCTGACTCTGGCTATCTAACCCGACGTCTGGTGGACGTATCCCAGGACGTGATTATTCGCGAAATCGACTGCGGTACTGAGCGGGGTATTCCGGTGCGCAGCATGACCGACGGAGAACGGGTGCTGATTCCCATCGAAGACCGTCTGTTGGGGCGAGTGCTTGCAGAGGATGTGAAGCATCCTAAAACCGGGGAGCTCGTCGCTGAGCGGAACGAGTTCTTATCTCCGGAGCGGGCTAAGGCGATCGCCGATACCGGAGTTCAAGAGGTGATGGCCCGTTCAGCGCTCACCTGCGAAGCTACCCGTTCCGTGTGTCGCCACTGCTACGGCTGGAGTCTAGCCCATTCTGAAATGGTGGACCTGGGTGAAGCCGTTGGTATTATCGCAGCCCAGTCCATCGGGGAACCGGGCACTCAGCTAACCATGCGGACCTTCCACACTGGCGGTACTTTTACCGGGGAAGTGGCCCAGCAGATTCGGGCTAAACGGAAGGGAACGGTTCGCCTGCCAGAGAATTTCAAAAGCCGCGCTTTCAGGACTCGCCACGGCGAAGACGCCCTTGTGATGGAGGCCAACACCGAACTCACGGTTGAAACCGAAGGTCGCCCCCAAAAAGCCGCCCTGCCCCAGGGCACGATTCTGTTTGTTCAGCCGGGGCAAACCGTCGAAGCTGATCAGCTGATCGCGGAACTCACCTCAGGGGGCCGGGCTCGGAAAGTCACTGAGAAGGCAACTAAGGACGTACCCACAGACCTGGCCGGAGAAGTCATGTTTGCCGGTTTAGTCCAGGAAGAGAAGAAAGATCGCCAGGGCAACACCACCCGTCTTGCCCAGCGTGGTGGTTTGATCTGGGTGCTTTCCGGTGAAGTGTATAATCTACCGCCGGGAGCTGAACCCGTGGTACGCAACGGCGATCAGCTCGATGCGGGTGGCATTTTGGCTGAAACTCGCCTGATCACAGAGCGGGGTGGCCAGGTGCGGCTGCCAGAGACCACTGACGATCAAGGCGTGCGCGAGGTTGAGATTATTACTGCTTCCGTGCTCCTAGACCAGGCCCAGGTCAGGGTCGAAAGCGGCCAAGGCCGAGAGCATTACGTGCTAGAAACTTCCAATGGCCAGCAGTTCTCCCTAATTGCTACTCCCGGTGCCAAGGTTGGCAACGGTCAGGTGATTGCGGAGCTAGAAGATGATAAGTACCACACCCAGACCGGTGGCATTATCAAATTCTCTGGGGTAGAAGTTGCGAAGAAAGGCAAGGCCAAGCAGGGCTATGAAGTCACTAAAGGCGGCACCCTACTCTGGATTCCAGAGGAAGCCCACGAAGTCAACAAAGATATTTCGCTGCTGCTAGTGGAAGACGGTCAGTATGTCGAAGCCGGTACGGAAGTTGTTAAAGACATCTTCTGTCAGAACAGCGGCGTGGTCGAAGTCACCCAGAAGAACGACATTCTACGGGAAATCGTGATCAAGCCTGGGGATCTGCACATGGTAGATTCTCCCGACGCGGTCATGGACCGGGATGGCACCACCGTCTCTGCCGGGGAAGAGATTATGCCGGGGCTGACCGTCGATGAGGTGCGGTATGTGGAGTACGCCGAGACTCCAGAAGGTCCGGCCCTGCTGCTGCGTCCGGTTGAAGAATATGCCGTGCCTGATGAGCCTCCGGTGCCTAGCCAGGATTCGGTCAACGACACTAACAGCTCTATCAGTCTGCGGGCGATTCAGCGGATTCCTTACAAAGATGGTGAGCGGGTCAAGTCCGTTGAGGGCATTGAGCTGCTGCGCACTCAGCTGGTGATCGAAATTGGTGAAGACGCGCCCTATGTGGTTGCCGATATTGAGCTGGTGCCCGATGAAAGCGATGAGAATCTAAGACGCCTGCAGATGGTGATCTTAGAGTCCCTAGTGATTCGGCGCGATGTGATTGCTGATCAGACCCAGGGTAAAACGGTTACCCGGCTCCTGGTGGAAGACGGTCAGCAAATCGAGCCGGGAGCTGTTGTAGCCCGGACCGAAATTCAGTGCAAAGAGACTGGCGAGATCCGCGGTATCCGCGAAGGGGTTGAGGCCATTCGTCGGGTGCTGGTGGTGCGGGACAGCGATCGCCTAATTATTGACCTCCAGGGCAAAACTCCCTCGGTTAGCGCGGGCGATCTGATCGTGGCTGGTACCGAGTTGGCTGACGGCATTGTTGTTGAAGAATCGGGCCAGGTTACAGCCATCAACGATGGTCATCTCACCCTACGCATGGCCCGTCCCTATCGGGTATCTTCTGGTGCGGTCTTGCATATCGAAGATGGTGACCTGGTACAGCGGGGTGACAGTCTGGTGCTGCTGGTGTTTGAGCGGGCAAAAACTGGAGACATTATTCAGGGGCTGCCCCGAATCGAAGAACTGCTAGAGGCCCGGAAGCCCAAGGAAGCCTGCGTGCTGGCGGAGCGTCCTGGAACCGCCCAGGTGGTTTATAGCGACGACGAAACCGTCGAGATCAAGATCGTTGAAGCTGATGGTGTCGTTACCGACTACCCGATCAGCCCGGGGCAATCCCTGCTGGTGGCTGACGGACAGACCGTCGAAACGGCAGAGCCCCTGACGGACGGTCCGGCAAATCCCCACCAGATTCTAGAGATCTTCTTCAATTACGACCTCAGCCAGGGGATGAGCACCCATGATGCGGCTCTGCACAGTCTCCAGGCGGTGCAAACCTTCCTGGTCAATGAGGTGCAGTCGGTTTACCAGTCCCAGGGGATTGATATTTCTGACAAGCACATTGAGGTAATCGTTCGGCAGATGACCTCCAAGGCCCGCATCGATGATGGTGGCGACACCACGATGCTGCCCGGTGAGCTGGTCGAGATTTACCAGGTTGAGCAGGTCAATGAAGCGATGTCGATTACCGGGGGGGCTCCAGCCCAGTACACGCCGGTGCTGCTGGGGATTACCAAAGCGTCGCTGAACACCGACAGCTTTATCTCGGCCGCTAGCTTCCAGGAGACGACTCGGGTGCTGACCGAGGCCGCGATCGAAGGAAAGTCTGACTGGCTGCGCGGCCTGAAGGAAAACGTGATCATTGGACGTCTGATTCCGGCGGGTACGGGCTTTAACGCCTATGAGGAACAGCCCATAGCTGATATCGATCCCGCCTATGACGGCCCCATCCTGGATGACGATATGGACCTTCAAGATGTGGTCTTAGACGATCGCACCGCTCGTACCTACGACCTGGAAGGCAACCTGAGCATGCTCTCTGATGGGGAGATGATTGGGGGAAATGGCGGCAGTGATTCTCAACAGTCTGCCAAGGACGACGGGGATTCTCCCTTCCTGGGGGATGATGACATGCTGATTGACGACCACACCCAGGCTCCCTAGCGCCCCGTTGTAGGTTAGTAAAACCGCCGCGACCCACTCAGGTTGCGGCGGTTTTTTGGCTTAGTAGGTAAGCGACTGAGGGATAGGGCAGATGCCTGGTGGATGGTGGAGTCTACCTCCGGGGGTGGGGCAAACGCCGTTTGCCCTTACTGGCCTTATCGGTCTAAGGCGGCGGTGTAGATTTTCTCGTTGGCTTCTACAGACTTTTGCAGGTCCACTACGGGGTTGGGATAGTCTATTCCCAGACGCACGCCAAAGCGTTTTTGCTCGACATCCTGGAGTTTCCAGGGCTCATGGACTTTCTTGGCGGGGACCTGAGCCAGTTCTGGCAGCCAGTGTTTGACGTAGTCGCCATCAGGGTCGTAGTCCTTGGCCTGCTTGGGGATATTGAAGTAGCGAAACCCGCGGGCATCGTTGCCAACCCCGGCGGTGTAGTTCCAGTTGCCGTAGTTGCTGCAAACGTCGTAGTCCACCAGCTGGGACTCAAACCATTCGGCTCCCATGCGCCAGTCGATGCCCAGGTTTTTGGTTAAAAAGCTGGCTACATTCTGGCGGCCTCGGTTCGACATAAAGCCAGATGCCGTTAGTTCTCGCATGTTGGCATCTACCAGGGGAAATCCGGTTTCCCCTCGTCGCCACAGGTCGAAGCGGTCCCAGTCCTGCTTCCACTCAACGGGGAGTCCCCGCAGTCCGGAAGGATAGAAGACGCGATCGCCGTGTTTGGCGCAGACAAAGCGAAAATAATCTCGCCACAGCAGTTCGAACACCAGCCAGTAGGTGGAGTTGTTGCGGACCCGTTCAGTTTCGTAGCGCTGCACGGCTTCAAAAATGTAGCGGGGAGATAGGCAGCCAAGGGCCAGCCAGGGCGAAAATTTCGACGAGTAGTTTGCCCCTAACAGGCCGTTACGGGTCTGCTTATAATCTTTGAGACAGTCAGAGGCAAAGAAATAATCATCTAGCCGCTCCATGCCGGTGCGGGTGCCCCCTTTGAACTGAAGAACGCTGCGACCATCGTGGATCGGCGGTTCTAGGCCCAAATCTTCTAAAGTGGGCAGGACGCCAGCCTCGAGTTGGGGCAGGGACGGCAGCCGCTCAGGGGCCCCTAAGCTAACGTCGATGGAGCTATTTTTTTCAACGGCCTTGCGAAACTGGGTGAAGACCTCTGGCAGCTGGGACAGCTCAAAGGGCAGGTTGTCAGGGTGATAGAGGGTGGCTCCCCAAAATGTTTCTACCTGGGTGCCGAGCTGTTCCAGCTTGCTCTCTAGAGCTTGCTCGATCGCCCGTTCTTCCGTAGTCACTTCTTCGTGCCAATAAACGGCATCGATATCTAGCTGCTTGACGAGCTCCGGAATGATCGTCTCTGGCTGACCTCGGCGGATGACTAAGTTGCTGTTACAGGTCTTGAAAGACTGGCGCAAATCGGCCACGCTCTCCAGCAAAAAACGGGCCCGGTGGGCTCCCGTCTTGGGAAAGCCAAAGCGGGTCTCGCCAAACTGCCGGGGATCGAAGCAGTAGATAGGAATCATCTGATCTCCCTGCTTCATCGCCTGGGTTAAGGGCTGATGGTCGTGGATGCGGAGGTCGTTGCGGAACCAGACAAGAATTCGCATGGAGTCGAACTTAACTAGCAAAAACAGGTGGCTGCACGGGCTGTGATGCTCTAGCCGCCAGCGCTAGTCACATCCTACATAATTCTTAATATTCGAGCTTGCTCTTACCAGCTGACAGGCGTAACAGCCACTCATAGCTACAGCCCCTTGGGCGATCGCCCAAGGGGGCTGCTCAATCATCCGGTTAAAGCGGTTTCAACCACTGAAGAAGATGGGTTGAAAACTACGATTCGGCTTCATCCCGGTCTTCACGGATAAAGCCCGCCCGAGAATCCTCGGTTTCGTTGTGCATTTGAGGGGTGACCGCCGGGTTTTCGACAATATCTCGGGGGTGTTTGCTGTAGCCGCCCTTATTGACGAGATCCCGGGGATCGACGGTGTCTTCTTCAACTTTCCGCTTGATCTGGTCGAGATGGTCTTGGGATTGAGCGTGATTCATAAAACTTGAATGGAAACTTCAAACAGCGCAAATAGCTGCTGTTTTGGCTATACCTGATGTTTAACGAATGGAAACGGCGATCGCCCTCTATCCATCGAGCGGACATGGCCCAATCATTACGGGCTGATGGCCTAAGGGGAGAAGTCTTTCCTCTGATAGACGAGAAAAAGCTGTCCTAGACTTAACCTGTAAACGTTTGCTGCATCATGCATGGAAATGTGTGTGCTTAATGGCTTTATCGGCCAAGATTAGAGCTGCTAGACGCCACGCCACTGTTCTGCGGCAGCTCTGACCGGCTGCAGTCTGTTGTATTCGGAGTAGACATTATGGTTGCCCTAGAAGAGCAAAAGTGCGTTCCCTGTGAAGGTGGCGTTGATCCCCTCAGCGATCAGGAGATTCAGTCCTTAAAACCGTCTGTTCCTGACTGGAAGCTGATTACCGAAGGAGGCGATAAGCGCTTAAAGCGTACTTTCAAGTTCCCTGACTTTAAGCAGGCTCTAGAATTCACCAACCAGGTGGGTGAGGTCGCCGAGTCTGAAGGGCACCATCCGGTGATTACCCTCACCTGGGGAGAGGCTACGGTGGTTTGGTGGACCCATGCTATTAATGGACTGCACAAGAATGATTTTGTGATGGCGGCCCGTAGCGATCGCCTGTACGGCTCAATGTAGCGGTTACAGCTATCGCAGGATCCTTCGCTAAAGGGGCCCATGGTAAGCCATGGGCCTTTTTGATGGGCTAGGGGAACTCCATGGAGACCGTTGGCGCGGCCTGAGATAATTGAATGCGGGGATTGCCAAGAACTGGCTAAATCTCCCAAGCTTGTTGCTGTTTTCACTCCCGCAAACCATGACCATCCCTTCCAATATCTCTAAGTATGGCGATCAGGCGATCGCCCGTGCCGCCGAAGAACCCCTGGAGAAATGGCCCAATCCCTCTAGCAATGTCTACACCATTCACCTAGAACACCCAGAATTCACGGCCCTCTGCCCGCGATCGGGCTATCCGGACTTTGGCACCATCGTGGTGGACTACCAGCCGGGGGAATGGGTGGTGGAACTCAAAGCTTTCAAACTCTACGTCAATTCCTTTCGCGATCAGTCTATCAGCCACGAAAGTGTGACCAATCAAATTGCCGATCGCCTCTGGAATGAACTGGCCCCCGCTGGGCTGCGGGTGATTGGGGATTTTACTCGGCGCGGTGGGGTGAAGACCGTGATTCGAGTCTGTAAGGGGGACTGTCAGGATTTTGAACCTTACCAGCCGAATACGCTGTAGGGCGATCTTCCTGTTTAGTGACAAATGTTTTTCCCCATATCATTTGGAGCAGCATTCCAATGCTCAGACGGACACCGGTATCTATGGATCACTGGTATCTATGGACCACTGGAAGCGAAGTTTGCTTTAGTTTAGGTGGCTAAGCTATTTCAACCCCAACTTCTAGACCAGGATGTTTTTGCAGCCAAACCTAGGAGCCAAAATAGCCTATGGCCAAAATGTTCTCATCGCTTTCTACTAGGCTTTGTACCCACTGCCGTGCCGCTGCATCCACCTCATCTCTGTTCGGGCAGCGCATTACGGACTAATTCAAGAATCTCACAGGCATAGTGATTCACCATGCCTACGCCCGCCGCAGCAACAACGAATTCAGCACCACCGTCACCGAGCTAAAAGCCATTAAGCCCCCAGCAGCAGCAGGGCTGAGGCTAAAGCCATAGGT
>PYEQ01000160.1 GCA_003017785.1 filamentous cyanobacterium CCP5
GTTGGGGATAAGACCCCCGAGGGTCGGGGCCTAGCCTAGACAAAAATGTAAGCCCCTAGGCCAACCCAAACTCTGCCATGGCAGGCTGAAAATTTTTATTTTCATGGCCCGGACGGCTGAGCTTGATCAGGGCGAAGCGCTGCACTGGCTCTAGCTGCTGCCACTGGCTGTCAGCAATGTGGTAGTCAAAGGTGGCGGCCTGCTGCTGCACGGAATCGGGAACGGTGGCAGCTTCCCAGGGAAAATGGTCAGGCACCGCCAGTTCCTTGGCGGGCTGGTCGGTGGCGCTGAGAATCCAATTCTGCAGGGTGGTGCGGTACTGGGCGATTTCGCTCGGGGTGTCGCAGGGCATCTCCACTAGCTGCTGTCGCTGGGCTTCAGAAAACTGGTGCCACTGGGCCAGGGACAGCTTGATGCCGCTGATGTCTAGCTTCAGACGCACCTGCATGGGAATGCAGCGCAGGGAATCGACGAAATCGGCTTCAAACTGGAAGGTGTGGGAGGTCATATCAATCGTCTGGAGCACGGTCTGGAAGATGTTCAGGGGGAGAACGACGGCTGCGGCAGGCGGCCTCGGTAATCGACTGCAATGATTTTAGGTCAGGGGAGTCCGAACCATCGTCGCTACTCAGCCAGAGCAGATATTCGATATTCCCCGCCGGCCCGGTGATGGGGGAAGGGGTAAGTCCCTGGTACTGCCAGCCTAAGTCAGTGGCAGCGGTCAGAACCGCAGCGATCGCCTCCGCCTGATCCTCAGGATGTCGCACCACTCCCTTTTTGCCAATGCGATCGCGGCCCACCTCAAACTGGGGTTTCACCAGCAAAATTACTTCATGGGGCGGAAGGAGGAGCGATCGTAATGCTCCCAGCACCTTCGTCAGGGAAATAAACGACAGATCCATCACCCCTAGGTCCGGGCGCAGATCTTCAGCTCCATACAGATCTACAGGCTGCAGGTGGCGAATGTTGGTACGCTCTCGCAGGATCACCCGGGGGTCTTGGCGCAGGCTCCAGGCCACCTGGCCGTAGCCCACGTCAATGCCGTAGACCCGCGCTGCCCCCCGCTGCAGCAGGCAGTCGGTAAATCCTCCGGTTGAAATGCCCCCGTCTAAACAGCAGCGTCCCGCCACTGAAATCGGGAAAGCATTCAGAGCCTGAGCCAGCTTTTCGCCGCCCCGAGACACATAGGGAGGCCGGGCCTTAACCTGAATGGTGGCCTCGGGGGGAATGGGCGTGCCAGGCTTATCTATGACCGCATGGTCGACCTGCACCTCTCCAGCCCGAATCAGCCGCTGGGCTAGCTGCCGCGATTCGCACAGGCCCCGTTCCACCAGGGCCATATCCAGCCGCTGCTTAGCCATTGGCCTGGGCTGCCATTGCCACCCGCCGCTGCTTTAGCTGTTCGAGTTCTGCCTTGATGGCATCAATGCGTTCCTTACTACCCTGGCGGTCATAAAGCGCTTCGGCTTTGAGAAAGCCCCGCAGAGCATAGTTGTCGTTGCCTAGATTGGCATGGGCCAGGGCACAGTTGTGCAAAGCTTCGGCACAGTCGGGCTGCTGCTCGGCAGCGGCAATGAAGTGCTCCAGGGCCCGGGGAAAACGGCCCAGGCGAAACTGCTCACAGCCCTGGTCGAACTGACGGCGGGCTGTTTCTTTCAGCGGCACCGATAGATCATCTACGGGAGTCGCAAACAGCACCGAGTTGCGCAGGGGCCGCCGGTAGTACCAGGCCATGGTGCCCATGCCGCCTCCGAGAATGGTTCCTACCAGCACTAGCCAGACGATGCCATCCAATGATAAGTACTGCTCCATAGGTCTTGTCTCACCCCCGTATTCCCACGCCCCTGAATATCCTAGCCGCCGTTTGGCCTAGCGATCGCTTCCGCCCCAAGGTCTAGGGCATTGGAAACCTTAGCTTCAACCTTGACCTTGAGGGGACTCCTCGGCTTGGCCACCACTCACCTGGGTCGGTCCCAGATAGCGACTCAGATAGGGTGAAAACACTTCGTAAATCACCGTCAGGGGTCGTCCGTGGTGCCAGAACAGGTAGTGCCGCCCCCAGAATGGGCCTGATTCGCCAAAGGCCAGCTCTAACTCCGCCGAGTGGCCGTAGCAGATGCCCTGGACATCGCGATAGAGCTCTGTACGCAGGCGGGCTAGGCTGGCCCAGATTGGCAGCGATCGGTTTTGTAAATATTCGTCCACGTGGCTCGCTTCCCACCAGGAGGCGGCATAGGCCAGGCGCTGGCCAGAGGCCGTGCGCAGCCAGACCTGTCGACGCAGTCTCGGACCTGGCACCAGGGAAATCACCTCAGGGGCCTGGTCGGGCTCCATGCCGATGGGGTCCATGGCAATCACGTCTACTTCCGTTCGCTCTCGGGTCAGCAGCTGGAGATGGCGGGTGGGAGAGCCATCCCCCAGCAGTAGAATCTGCCAGGCAGGGGCTAGCTGACGGTGGGGCAGGCCCCGCTGCACGACTGAACGCCCCCCTTCCCAGAGGGGTTTGAGAGCATACCAGGGGGACGGGCTAACCCCCTGGGCAAGGTGATAGGCAGAAGTCAAAGAGCGTTACAAAAGTTAATTCTACTTAAATCATACTAGCGCCCTGGGGAGGCAGAGAGCAGTTCGCGGGTCTCCGCTGCCGCTTGGGCGATGGCGGCAGCGGGGGTGGTTTCATCCGCAAGTACTTCCCAGAGATAGTGCTGCAGGATGTGCGAGGCCTGATCGTACTGGGGAATCTGGGGGCGAAAGACAGAACCGTTGGCGATCGTCCCCAGTAGGGCTGGAAAAAACGGATAGCGCTCAACGATTTCGGGATCGGTAAACAGGGCTTTGCGACTGGGCAGGTGGCCCGAATCGAGAACGAAAGCACGCTGGGCATCGGCACTGGGAAAAAAGGCGATCGCCCGTTTGGCCGCTTCTGGGTGGGCCCCCCGACGGGGAATCCCAAACCCCCAGCCGCCGCGACAGCCCTGGGCAGCTGCACCATCAGCAGTTACCACCGGGGCGACCCCCACCGAGCTATCAAGGTCCAGCCTTGCCTGCCGCCAGAAATAGGGCCAGCTGCGCAGCCGCAGCCTTTCTCCGGCCACGAATTGATTGAACGACTCGGTTTCGCTGTAGCTGGTTACCAGCCGAGGAGAAACTCCCAGGTCAATGATGTTGGCCAGAAAGGTGGTCGCGGCGATCGCCGCTCCTTTGTCCAGACCCACGGCCTGGGTATCTGGGTCGATCCAAAAGCCATCATTGCCATGGAGCACCTCGACAAAATTCGCCACCAATCGGCTTCAGTAAAGTCTGGGGAGAGGTCTTGCAGCCAGCCCTGACTGGCAAACCAGGGCAGCCAGATCACATCCATATAGACCCAATCATGCTGGGGAGTGGCGCTGCTGAGGTCAGCGCCATAGATCGCTTTGACCTGGTCAGTGTTGTAGGCTCACTCCACCAGCCGTAGGCGAATATCGGGATTTTGGGTCTGAAACTGATCGATCAGCGGCCGCCAGTCGTTGGCTTCATCCAGGGATACGACAAACGACAGCTCCACCGGACTGGCGATCGGCCAAACCAGTCGCCACATCCCTAGCCCCGCCAGCTGGATGACTACCAGCCCGGCCAGGAAGGCAATGATTAGGGAATGCGGCTGGCGGGGCCATCGAATAGTCATGGTGATAGCGAAGGTCGAAATCACCTCAAGGATAGTGTCAGTCACCGCCAGGGCCACAGGTCCGCTGCCCTGGCCCTGCCAGGGTCACAGGTCCTCGCCTCTCGAAACCCCCTAGCGATATAGGCAATATTTACCAGGATTAATCTAAGGTGAAACAGCACTGTCCGGACCCGTCAGCCATGACTACCTCTAAGGACGGCTCTAAGTCGTCTGCTCCTAATCCTGGGGAAAAGCAAACCGGCCTCGGCACCTTTGGCGGTGTCTACACCCCCTCAATCCTGACGATTTTGGGGGTGATTATGTATCTGCGCTTTGGCTGGGTGGTTGGCAACGTGGGCCTGCTGGGCAGTTTTATCATTGTTACCCTCTCCTGCAGCATTACCTTTTTAACGGCCCTATCAATCAGCGCGATCGCCACAGACCGGGTGGTACGGGTCGGCGGTGCGTACTACATGATCAGCCGTTCCCTGGGCATCGAAACCGGTGGTGCGGTGGGAATTCCCCTGTACTTTGCCCAGGCCCTGTCTGTGGCCCTGTACACCCTGGGTTTTGCCGAAAGCGTGGTTAGCGCCTTTGGCTTCTTAGACCAGCTCTACGTGGCCCTGGTGGTCACGGTGCTGGTGGCGATTTTGGCGATCACATCCGCTCAAATCGCCATTAAAACCCAGTACTTTATCATGGCGGCGATCGCCCTTTCCCTGGTTTCTCTGGCCTTCGGTTCGCCCCTCTCTGACACCCGGCTAGAAATGTGGGGCACCCCGGGCGGAGAATCCTTTTGGCAGGTGTTTGCCGTATTTTTTCCAGCGGTCACCGGCATCATGGCCGGTATCAACATGTCGGGGGATTTGGAAAATCCGAGTAAATCCATTCCCACCGGCACCCTGGCGGCGGTGGGCACCGGCTATGTAATCTACATGGCCCTGCCGTTTTTTCTGGCTACCCGGGCCGATGCTGCCACTCTGGTAGAAGACCCGCTGATCATGCAGCAGATTGCCTTCTGGGGACCAGCGATTCTGCTAGGGGTGTGGGGTAGCACCCTGTCCAGCGCGATCGGCAGTATTTTAGGAGCGCCTCGGGTGCTCCAGGCCCTGGCCCGAGACGGGGTGCTGCCTCGCTGGCTAAGCTTTTTGGGCAAAGGCAGTGGCGCGGCTGACGAGCCCCGCATTGGCACTGCTGTCACCCTGGGGATCGTAGTTGCAGCGGTCAGCATCGGCGATCTCGACCTGATTGCACCGGTGCTGACCATGTTTTTCCTGACCACCTACCTGGTCTTGAACGTATCGGCCGGCATCGAAGGATTTTTGAACAGTCCCTCCTTCAGACCGCTGTTCCGCGTCCACTGGTCTTTTTCCGCCTTAGGGGCTTTGGGCTGCATTGCAGTGATGTTTTTGATCAACCCCGTCGCCACTATTTTGGCCGGGGCGGTGGTAGTGATGATCTTCTTTTGGCTGCAGCGACGGGAACTCAGAACCACCTGGGGAGATGTCCGACGCGGTATCTGGATGATGCTGCTGCGCACCAGCCTGTTTCAGCTTGGTCACAGCCCGGATGCCAAGAACTGGCGACCCAATATTCTGGTGCTCTCAGGATCCCCCATGCAGCGCTGGGGACTGATCGAATTTGCCAACTCCCTCAGCCACAACCGCGGCCTGTTTACTGTGACCAGCATTCTACCCCCTGGTTCCCGGGGATTGCCCCAGCAGAAAGATATGGAGACCACCATTAGCAACTACCTGCGCAAGCGGGGAGTCCAGGCTCTGGTCAGGGTTCTCACGGCTCCGGATGCCTACGAGGGGGCCGAACGGTTGGTGGAAATCTATGGTCTGGGTCAGGTGGTGCCCGATACGGTGCTGCTGGGGGATAGCGAAAATCCTGAAAGCCGCGATCGCTACTGCACGTTGGTGTCCCGTCTTCATAGATCAGAGCGCAACGTAGTGATTTTCCATGAGCCCCATGAGCCCCTTCCCGAAGCTCAACGGTCCCATCGTCAGATCGACGTCTGGTGGGGGGGGCTCCACGCCAACGGCAGCCTAATGCTGATATTGGCGGATTTATTGCGATCGGACATCGAATGGCGCGAGGCCAAAATCTATCTAAAGCTGGTGGTTCCTGACCAGACCGCTGCCAAGCAAGCCCGCGACAACCTAAATCGACTTACGGACGAGCTGAGGATTCGAGCCGAGCCCAGCGTTCTAGTCGCCAACGGACGTCCGTTTGATGAGATTTTGCAAAAATCCTCTAGCTACGCGGATCGGGTGTTCCTAGGCATAGCCATACCCGATGAGAATTTTTGCGGCTACTACGAAAGGCTCCAGGCCAGGGCTAACAGATTGCCTTCAGCCGTTTTCGTACTGGCTGCTCCCAATTTCGTGTTTACCAACGTTTTGGCAGAAGATTAGTGGAGATAAACTAGCAGAGCCGCTGGCTTAGCTAAAAACCTAAATGCCGCCGACCCGGCTAGGGGGCCAAAACCTCACAACTGCCTTGCCAATGATATTTTCCCGGGGAACGTATCCCCAGGAATGACTATCAAAGCTGCTGTTCCGATTATCCCCGAGCACAAGGTAAGAGTCCTCGGGCACCGTCTCTGGCCCCCATTCATAGTTGGGCTCAGCCTTGATATAGCCCTCATCTAGCGGGCTGCCGTTAATAAAGACGGTGCCGGTGGTAACCTCAACCGTATCGCCGGGCAAACCAATCACCCGCTTGATAAAGGCATCGCGACTCTGCTGCCCCTCAAAGATGTTGTCGGGGGGCCAGAACACGATGATGTCTCCTCGTTCAGGCGGGTTAAAATAGTAGCTAATTTTTTCAATGACTAGCCGATCATTGATTTGCAAAGTTGGCTCCATTGAACCAGAGGGAATATAGCGGGCTTCGGCCACGAAGTGACGAATCCCTAAGGCTAAGATCACACTCAGGCCAATAGTTTGGAGACCTTCGATCCAGGGGTTGACCTGGCCCTGGTTGTTGTTTGACAGATCTTTGGAACGGGCTTTTTCAAACTTATCGGTCACCTTGTCATTCCCCAACCTTGTCATTCCCCACAGACGGGAGAATTGAGCGAACCTATTATGCTCCGATTTTACCGCGTGCTCTTTAGATCTGTGGTTTTTATCCCCACGGTGAAGGGCTGCCTGGACATTCGCTATCGGTAATCCCCTTTCCGAAGGCTGCCCACCGATTTCACTAGCTCGATTTCGGATCAGCCTGAAGGAAGAATCTGCGAAATTGGGTAGGGTCTCAGTATGGGGGCAGTCGGTTTCTTCGACTTACTGCAACAATATGGTCAGAGCTGAGTTACCCCACCCTCCACAGCCAGCAGAGTCTCATTACCAGGCCCTTGTCTAGTGATCATCACTGAGGTTTTAGCGGTACTCTCCATATCGGCGGCAACCGGCATCCGCTTGGCTTTGCCGTTGTTGTTGATGGGTCTGATGTCTGGCGATGAGCTTTGGTCCAATGTGCCACTCCTGTCGGCTATTCATCCGACCCTATTGATTGGCGTGCTGGTAACCTGGTCAACGGCAGAACTAGTGCTATCGAAAGATCATTTTAGTCGCCGTCTATTTCAAACCACTGAGCTGATGTTAAGCCCTGCCGTAGGGGCGATCGCTGGCATTGGCATTGCCCGTACGGTTGGCCTTAGCGGCTGGATCTTTATAGTGATCGGCATCGTCAGCGCCCTCTTGGCGACCGTGATGCAGCTAATTCAAGTCGGCTGGAACTATCGACCTAGACGCCCACCCCTATGGCTGTTCTTTGTCCTAGACGGCCTGTGCGTATTTTTAGCTATCCTGGCCTTCGACTCCCCCGAGCAGGGGGGCCTTATTGCCATGATGCTGCTCTGGGTAGTTGTCCACACATCAGCAGTTTGGCGTCAGTGGCGCCACAGGCCCATAGCTACGGACGACTAAACCGCCCCGACTTACAAGAGACCGACAAAATGCAGTGGCCCCTTACCACTAACCAACTCCAACAGCAGCGCCAAGAACCCAACCATGGCTAGTCGCCCGTTCCAAACCTCGGCGACCGGAGTCAGACCCCACGCGGATCGCTCTTGGGGATAGATCTTCACCTGTTTCTCAATCTGAACCACATCAGAAAATAAACGCCGTGGGGATTTGGCAGCTTCCAGCACCATGGCAGCCATGTCGTTGATAAAGGCGGGATGGGTATTCAGGGCTGGCACTCGTCGGAAGGTCTCGATGCCGGCCTCTTCGGCTATTTCCCGGTACTCAATATCAATTTCCTGCAGGGTTTCGATGTGCTCTGACACGAAGCTAATCGGGACTACTACTAGGGCTTTTACGCCAGCTTTAGCCAGATCGGCGATCGCATCTTCGGTGTAGGGCTGTAGCCACTCCACTGGGCCTACTCGACTTTGATAGGCCAGGGTATGGTCGTTGCTGCGACCCAATGTCTCCATGATCAGCTGGGTGCAGTGCTCAATCTCTCGCTGGTAGGGATCTCCCGCCTCTTCCACATAGCTGACAGGTACGCCGTGGGCGCTGAAGAAAATATGGGCTGCTTCTGGATTGGGCAGCTGATCAAGCTCTTGGGCAATCAAATCAGCCATCGCCTGCACGTATCCGGCCCGGTCGTACCATGAGGGAATCACCGTGTAGCGGATTTGCTGCAGAGCCGGGTCTTCTAGCCAGAGCCGCTCCAACAGGCGAAAACTTGAACCGCTGGTGCTAATCGAAAACTGAGGATACAGCGGTAGGACGACTAGTTCTTCGATGCGATCGCGCTTAATTCGGGCGATCGCCTCCTCCGTAAACGGATACCAATAGCGCATACCGATGTAAATCTCAGCCTCCTGGCCTTGGGCCTGGAGAGCTTGGTTTAAGGCTTCCGCCTGCTGCTCAGTGATGCGTCTGAGGGGAGAGCCACCGCCGATTTGCTGGTAGTTTTCTTGGGATTGCTTGGCCCGACTGCTAGAAATTAGCCAGGCCAATGGACGCTGTAGCCAGGGAAAAGGCAGTCGAATGATCTCCGGATCCGAAAACAGGTTGAATAAAAAGGGGCGAACATCTTCAAGCTGCTCTGGCCCCCCTAGATTTAGCAGTAAAACCCCAACACGGCCCATGGCGCCCCTATAACCTTAGACTTGTAACAAACCAGTCTTCATATCGTAACAATTCCTGCAACGGCCAGTTATTTAAGTTGGCCACCAAAACCGAAGTAAAGCCATGCATAATTTCTCATGATTTTACAGGCTTCTTGCTCTAATTTGATGGGGATCAACCCAAATCAGCTACCAGGCGATCGCCAGCCAGCCCACCGCTTCGCTCAC
>PYEQ01000161.1 GCA_003017785.1 filamentous cyanobacterium CCP5
ATTACGGTGACCCTGGCGGTGGGTACCCAGCGGATGGTGCGCCGTAACGCCCTGATTCGCCGGCTGCCCGCTGTGGAAACCCTAGGCTCTGTCACCATCATCTGCTCCGACAAGACCGGCACCCTCACCCAAAACAAAATGGTGGCGCAGCAGGTGCGTACCGGCGATCGCCAGTACCAGGTGACCGGCGACGGCTACGTACCCCAGGGGGAATTTCGCTGGCAGGGGGAGGCGATCGCCCCCCAGGATTCGCCAGAACTGGCCCTGCTGCTGCTGACGGGGATGCTCTGCAACGACGCTGCCCTGCAAAAGGAAAACGGCGAATGGGCGATTCTCGGCGACCCCACGGAGGGAGCGCTGACGGTGATGGCGGCCAAGGGCAATTTTGACCCCGCTCGCCTGCCCGCCGAGACTAAGCGACTGGTGGAGTTCCCCTTTAGCTCCGAGCGCAAGCGGATGGCGGTAGTCCTAGATGCCAGCCAGGAATCCCTCTACGCCCACCTGCCTGAGAATTGGGGGGCAACTCCCTACCTGCTGCTGGCCAAGGGGTCGCCGGAGCTACTGCTGGATCGCAGCCGCCAGGTGATGGTCAGCGGAGAGCGGCAAGAACTGCACCCCGACGGGCGATCGCAGATTCTCTCTGATAACGAGCAGATGGCCTCCCAGGGACTGCGGGTGCTGGGGTTTGCCTACCGCCCCCTGGAGCAGCAGCCCGTCGAGGGAGCCGCCGAGGAAGCCGAAACAGATCTGATCTGGCTGGGGCTGGTGGGCATGATCGACGCCCTCCGCCCGGAGGTGAAGGAGGCCGTGAAGCGCTCCCACAATGCTGGCATTCGCACCATGATGATTACCGGCGACCACCAGCTGACGGCGCGGGCGATCGCCCGCGATCTGGGCATGACCGACGGCGATGCCCAGGTGCTTAGCGGTAACGAGCTACAGCGCCTCAGCCAGCAGGACTTAGAAGCTGCCGTCAAAACCGTCAACGTCTACGCCCGAGTCGCTCCGGAACACAAGCTGCGGATCGTTCAGGCGCTCCAGGCCCAGCATCAGGTGGTGGCCATGACCGGCGACGGGGTGAACGATGCTCCCGCCTTAAAACAGGCGGACATTGGCATAGCCATGGGCATCACCGGCACCGACGTCAGCAAAGAAGCCAGCGACATGGTGCTGCTCGACGACAACTTCGCCACCATCGTCGCCGCCGCCGAAGAGGGGCGGGTGGTGTATACCAACATTCGCCGGTTTGTGAAATACATCCTGGGCTCGAACATTGGCGAGGTACTCACCGTCGCCGCCTCCCCTATCCTGCTGCCGATTCTGGATGTGCCCCTGACGCCCCTGCAAATCCTCTGGATGAACCTGGTCACCGACGGCTTTCCAGCCCTGGCCTTAGCGGTTGAACCGGCCGAACCGGACGTGATGAATCATCCCCCCAACGACCCCCAGGAAAGCATCTTTGCCCGTGGGCTAGGGGCCTACATGGTGCGCATCGGCATTGTGTTTTCGATTATTGCAATTTCGCTGATGTACTGGGCCTATTACCATGCCCAGAGCCATCCCGGCGACCCAGAACGGTGGAAGACGATGGTGTTTACCACTTTGTGCCTGGCCCAGATGGGGCACGCGATCGCCGTGCGCTCCAACACCAAGCTGACCCTCCAAATGTCTCCCTGGTCAAATCCCTATGTGCTGCTGGCAGTGGTAGTTACCACGATTTTGCAGCTGATGCTGGTCTACGTGGAACCCCTGCGCAATTTCTTTGGCACCGAACTGCTTAGCCCCATGGAACTGCTGATCTGCTTCGGCTTCAGCACCCTGCTGTTTGTCTGGGTGGAACTGGAGAAAATCGTCGGTAAACTCCGCCGGTTCAAGAGGTAAGACACATCCTGTTTTGTTTAAAACCCTCGAGTTGTCCGGGCACGGCAATGCCCATGCCCCTGTAGTCTTTCCGTTGCGAATCGGGGTTGTTGGCAGGCGGATTTGGTATAGCTCCATAGCAACCACCCAGCCCCACACCGCAATCGGTGGCCACCGCATCCCCTGACAAAACCGAGGCTGTCTGTTGACAGATTTTTAGTCTCGGATATTATTTAGGAGTACAAATAATTAGGATTCCTAAATAAAGGAGATCTGACCATGCGATCAATTATTGGCTTATTGAGTGCTGGGGTTGTGCTGGCCGGGAGTTTTGGCTTCGCTAATGCCTCCTATGGAGAGGTGGTGGTGGCGCCGCCATCGTCTGCGGCGTTAGAGATTCAGTCAACGCAGGTTCACTACATTGATGATTTGGATTTGCTGGTGTTTGAGCAGCAGCTGGCCGGTGATGTGGGGGCAACCTTGCCGCAGCCGGCGGGCCAGCTCGATGGTGCCCCCGTGTTGGGATATGTTTTCCCCACGACCCTGAGGCCAGAAGATGTGGGCTTTGGCGGCACCGAAGGAATTGTGGCGTTGGCCATCACCGCTCACCCTGATTTTGATGACACCCCCCTGTGGGATGAAAATAACGATGCCGACTACGCCAATGACGGCGTAGTTTGGCACGCTCACTGGGTGGTGTTGACCCCGGATGAACGGGTGCCGGGGGGGCTTTCGGTGGCAGCGTTTGAGCCGGGTGATGGGACGGTGGTGATGCCACCCACGAATCCGGGGATGGCCATCTATCTCGACTCTCCGGGCTTTGCGGTGGTGGCAGACCAAAATACGCTGCGGGTCTTGGTGCCGGCCCAGCGGGTCAACCAGAATCTCACCTTCAACTTCGACGCGGTCACGGCCTATATGGAAGTGAACACCAGTGACCAGAGTCGCCCCATGTTGGGGGTGTATGAGGTGTACAGCGTTGGTTCTGGCGATTTGAGCCTGCCCTACGGAGTCCAGCGGCGATCGCCCTGACCCTGGACCGTGGCATCCCCCCGGCTGTGGCTACCCGTTTCCCTAAGGGGCCGGGGGAGATCGTCCTTCCTTTGAAAACCGGTGACCTGGTTGCCATGACCAAACTGTCCTGGCCGCAGCGCAGGGCATCTGACTATGGGGTGCCGAGAAAGCTTTAGGATATGGGCACAGTGGTTCGGCCACAAATCCGAATCGAAAGTGGAGGCCATGCTGCAGGGATGGCTAGCTGCGAACTCCGTTCATGACGCCGATGCACAACCCGTTTGACATCCTCAATCAGCCCATTTCTCAACGGATGATTACAGGGCTCGCCAAAATTTGCACGGCCCTGCGCAGCCAAGCCTGGCAAGGGGCCGAATCTCAAGGGCTGTCTCCCACCCAGGGCCGCATCCTGGCTCTGTTGCAGTCAGAGACAGAGACGGGAATGCGTCTGTCGGCGATCGCCGCCGGTCTAGCCACGACTCCCGCCACCGCCAGCGATGCCGTTTCGTCCCTGGTGAAAAAAGGACTGGTGTCCCGTGACCGCGCCGCCGATGACCGCCGGGCGATCTCGATTCGCCTCACCCCTGAGGGGCTCCACCAGGCTAAACAGGCGGCCAGCTGGCCTGATTTTTTGCTAGATGCCGTCGAGGCCCTGTCGCCAGAGGAACAAACCGTCTTTTTCAAAGGGCTGACGACTATCATTCAAACGCTGCAGGAACTAAACAAGATTCCTGTTTCGAAGATGTGCCTGACCTGCCACTACTTCGCCCCCCATGTGTATGACGATCCCCGCCGGCCCCATCATTGCAACCTGGTGAATGCGCCGTTTGGCGATCGCGACCTTCGACTGGATTGCCCAGAGCATCTATCAGCGATAGATGGGTCGAACCCGGCTAGCTAACACCCCCAATCATCGGGCACAGTAACCCTCTGCAAATCAATGCCCAAACCATTGATATTGGCTAGTCCCACCGGTGTTGTCGGGCTTCATCGACTATCCCTTGGGCTTCTTCGAGGGAAATGTCATAGCGATCGCTTAATAGTAGGGGAATGCGATCGCAGGCGCGATTGGGATTAACATCTGGCTGTTGGGAATAGGCAGGTAGAGCTGCGTTGCACAAGAACGGTGCAGGTTGCGCCTCTAGCTGCAGCGGTTCGAGGTTGAGTACTTCCCGCAGATTGATAAAAAATAGCAAGGCCCCGCTGAGATTGGCATCGCTGAGGTTGGCATCGCTCAGGAGGGTGCAGTTGAGGTCGGCCCCGCTGAGGTTGGCACATCTGAGGTCAGCCCCGCTAAGGTTAGCGAATCTGAGGTCTACCCCGCTGAGGTTGGCATATCTGAGGGAGGCTCCGCTGAGGTCAGCCCCGCTAAGGTTGGCGTTGACCAGGTTGGCCCCGCTGAGATTGGCTCCGCTGAGGTTGGCTCCGCCGAGGTTGGCCCTGATCAGGTCGGCCCCGATGAGGTCGGCCTTGTTGAGGTCGGCATCGCTGAGGTCAGCTCCGTTGAGGTCAGCTCCGCTCAGATCGATTGTCTCGGTATGTTGATGATTAAAGCGGAATTTGACCACCAGGAAGACGCCACCAGCCAGGGCCGCGATCTCGCCCAGGTCGTTGCCTGGGGTTTCAGGCTGGGATGGAGCCAGGGTTGGCCTTGCATCGGGGGATTGGCGGCGGTCATCGGGCTGAGGGCTGCGACTGGGAAGTAACCAAAGCCCGATGGCCAGCCCGAGAAAAACTGGGACAGCAATCTCGCCCATTATCCATCCCCGGTGGGCCTTTATCTTTGGCAGCCACTGCCTGAAGCGCTCCCGCATTCTCGAGACTCCCTCGATGCTGAGCCCTATTATTGCCCCCTTATTTTAGGGACGCTCTAAATCTTTATGCACACTTAAGCTCCCATCCCCTCCAAATGTTTAGAGCTATTCAAGCCAGCGAAAGGCACGACGCAAGTCGGCAGCACCGTTATCCGCATACCAGCGCCCGTGGGCCAGGATGACTTTTTCTGGATTCCACTGCAGCATTTTTTTAACGCAGTTACGGGCCTGCCGCTTTTGCCCCCAGAATGTCAGGCGTAAATCCAATGGGGCTTTCCCATCAGGGTCGGCACTGCCGGCTAACTTCATGAGCCAGCGGGACCACCTGTTAACCCTGTCGGGCTCGAAGTTTTCGATTAGGTCGGCAAGCATGAGGGTGGCGCTTTTGGGGTGGAAAAAAACAACTTCTCCCATGAATCGACTGCCGCGAAAAATTAGCTGGTCTAAATCGGCATTCCACTGAGGCGGCGGTTTATCTTCTAAATCGGCATCAAAACTCACTGGAATGTTCTGCTGGGCTGCGCGATCGCGTACCCCCGGAGAGGCCCATGCCGTGGCTTCTGGATAAGCTTTGGCCCAAGTATTAACATGAGCGTAATGGATTTTGTTAGGAGAAATCAGGTGGCGCACCGGGCCAAGGGAGTCAATTTGAGTTTTGAGTTCTGGGGTAAATGCTGTTGGGGAATGGCACCGGAACTGTAAATTAGTTTGTGTCAGAGGTCAAAACAAGATCTAATGAGCTAATTATCCTAGGCATGACCGATGACCTTTCGTCCCGAATTAATTGACGAGTTACTCAAAGACTACCAGTGCCCTGACGACCTGCCACACCCTGGCGCAGAACTCCCCAATCACTTTGGCCATGGCCGCGATTGCCTTTAACTCGCTTCCTGATTGCCTTAACTTTGATCGTTGGTCTCCTGTTGGAGCCACCGATTTTGGCGCTCGTGTCAAAGGTGCTGTTAAAACTTCGCCCCTAACATTCTTCGCTAGTGGCAGGTTTTCATGCTTGTTTATTCGATGATTGTGCTGCTGGAGTCAGCACTAAACGCTAAAGTGCAACATCCCAAATTGAGGCCATATTCACCGGAAGACTGGGTATCAGCGGTTAGTCGATACAACACTGCCTTACCATCCCGCTGCGCCTCGACCAACCCTTGCTGTCGCAAGATTTTCAAATGATGGGACAGCAGACTCTGCTCGATCGCAATTCGGGCGTTGATCTCCCACACGTGCAGCGGCCCCGCAAGTAACAGTTTCAGGATGGCCAGTCGATGCGGCTCAGCCAAAATCTTGAGACGCTGGGCACAGATCCAATCGCTAGTCGGGGGAGAGGATGTCATTACGGTGGATCACACTCAGGAAGTTTTAAGGTGCAACTCATATGAATTGGGATTCATATTAACTACAATACCCAGAGTCACCTCTGGATTCGGTTAAAAGTCTTGTCATCTTCAACTTTGTTGAACTTGGGGCAGCTGCAGCAGGCGCTGCGATCTCACCTCCAGCGCCGCCATCTGTTAGGCGACGGTGACCTGCTGGACCTGCTGGCTCACGGTGAGGCCAACGTCATCTTTCGGCTGCCGGGCGATCGCCTGGTGCGGGTCGCGGTGAATACGCCCAATCAGCGCTTTGGGGGCGACTTTAGCCGGGTGACCGAGTTTGAATGGACGATTTTGCGCTACCTACAAGGGTCAGGGCTGGGTCATGAGTTGCTGGGCGCACAGATCCACCCCAGCGACGACTTGCCCTACACCTACTTGATTACCAACTATATTCCCGGTGGGCCGATGGACTACAGTCGCTCCCACCTGGCTCAGTGTGCGGCCACCTTGGCCCGCCTGCATCGACTCCCGCTTCAACCGGACTATCAGCAGCTTGAGTCCCTGGAGCCCCCGGTGCAGCGGGTCAGTCAGCCCCTCACCCTGTTCTTTCAAGAAGCGCGAGACTATGCTCAGCCCTATTTGGACTTTACAGAAGCCGATCCAGACATCGTTCACATGCTAGAGGCGGTGCTGGCTAAAGCAGAGACCCGCTTGGCGGCGGAACCCCTGCTGGCGGAGTATCCCCACGTCTGTCTGGTCCATAGCGACCACACCTATGAGAACTGGGTGGTGAACGACCAACAGGCGTCCCTGGTGGATTGGGAATGGGCGGAAATTGGCTCGCCTGCCGGGGATTTGGGGCATTTCCTCTCTCCGGTCACGATTCGCCGCTACCACGGCTATCAAATGCCCGCTGAGGACAAGCAGTTCTTCCTCAATGCTTATTACGACGCGCTGGGGGATGCGGCGTTGGCCCACAAGATGAAAGTGCATTTTGCGGTGTTTGGGGCCTTTCCGGCGTTGCGATCGCTGTGCTGGACGGCGGGCTACTGGGTCACCGCCCGCCGCTGGTACGCTGGCTCGGTCGAGGAAAGTGCCAGTGCCGCCGCTCGCATGGCGCGATTGCAGGAAAGCCAACGCCTGTTCCCGCAAATGTGGGCCGAGGTGATGGCGCTGCTGGAGGAGCCTTTGCCATGACGATGCTCCCCGTCACGCCCACGAGGTCGCGGTCCCTGCTGGGCCGGTTCCGTTTAGGGGTGGCCGATATCTCCTGGCAGGCATACTTGCTGGTGCTGCCCGCCGTCAGCCTGATTGCCGTCTTATTTGGGGGCGGGCTGATCCTGGCATTTGCCCAGAGCGTTGGCCTGCTGGGGGTAATTGGCGACGGTGCCTTTTCGTTCGAGGCTTATCGACTGGCCTTGAGCAGCGGCGACTTTTGGGAATCGCTGGGCTTGAGTTTATACATCGCGTTCACGGCCACGCTGCTGTCTACCCTGCTCAGCCTGGGGTTGGCCCTATTGCTGCAAGGGGCCGGACGGTGGGCCAGCTTTGCCTGTCAGCTCACGCTGCCGATTCCCCATTTGGTTGGGGTGGCAGGCATTTTGCTGCTGCTGTCGCCCAGTGGGTTGCTGTCACGGTTGCTCTTTAACTTGGGGTGGATCAGCTCTGACCAGGATTTTCCGCTGCTGGTGAATGATGCCGCCAACATCGGGGTGATGATCCATTTCTTGTGGAAAGAAATTCCCTTCATGACGTTGATTTTGCTGGCGGTGCTGCGGGGCATTCGTCCGGAATATGGGATGCAGGCTCGCGCCTTGGGAGCGAGTCCCTGGCAGTGTTTCTGCCATGTGACGCTGCCCCTGCTGCGCCCCGGCATCCTCTCGGCCAGCTTGATTGTCTTCGGATTCATTTTCGGCTCTTTTGAAGTGCCGTTTTTGCTCGGCTCTACGACTCCCAAAACCTTGCCCATTCTGGTGTATCAAGCGTTCACCAATGTGGATTTGGCCCAGCGATCGGTGGCGATCGCCCTCGGCCTCATCCTGTCGCTGATTTCCCTCAGCCTGATTGCGTTGTACCTGTGGCTGGGGTCCGGCCAGCCCTTTCGCCGTCGCACCTTTCGGAGGCAGCCATGACCCGCAAAGTCTCCCTGCTGCTGATTATTACGGTGCTGTTCCTGCCATTTTTGCCGCTGCTGATCTGGTCATTGGCGCGGGGCTGGTACTTTCCCCAGCTCGTGCCGGAACAGTGGACCCTGGAGAACTGGCAGGCTATCTTTGCCGCCAGCACCAAAGTCGGGCAGGGATTCATACAGAGCTTGGCGATCGCCAGCCTCTCGACAGCACTGGCCTTACTGGTCGGCCTCCCCGCCGGACGCGCTTTGGGCCTGCTAGAGTTTCCCGGCAAGGGAGCCATCAAACTGTTTTTGCTGCTGCCGATCATCGTCTCCCCGCTGGCCACCCTGATGGGCATTCAGTTTGTGCTGATTCGCCTGGGGCTAAGCGGCACACTGCTGGGGGTAGTTCTGGTGCATCTGCTGCCAACCATCCCTTACATGACCCTGGTGCTCAGCAGCGTCTACGCCAACTTTGACACCGGGTACGAAGCCCAGGCCCGTACCCTGGGAGCCTCCCCAATTCAGGTGCTCTGGCAGGTGACGCTGCCGCTGATTGCCCCCGGTGTAGTGGTCGGGGCGCTGTTCGCCTTCCTGATTTCCTGGAATGAATTTTTGCTCACCTTTTTCGTCGGTAGTGGTCGCGTCTTTACCCTGCCGATGGTGCTGTTCACCTCCTTGCAAGGCGGCAATACCGGACTGACCGCCGCAATCGCCATCACCTCGATTGTGCCCGCGCTGGTTTTTCTGCTGTTCTCCAGCCGCGCCCTGGCAGATGAGGCCGCTATTGGAGGGGTAGGGAATGTGTAGGGTGGCGGTTTTGAATTTT
>PYEQ01000162.1 GCA_003017785.1 filamentous cyanobacterium CCP5
CCGCCGCTCAGATCACCTCCTCGGAGCATAGCTTTAGCCGTCCCTGGGGGGTCTCCCCCCTGTTCTTGCTGACCCAGGGCTATGGGGTGATGGTGGGGCCAAGCATGCCCATTCTGGGGGAGGGCGAGGCCGAACCCAATGACACCTACCTGCAGCAGCTTACCCTCAGCGCCGAAGCCGCCGTCAGCTACCTGGCCAGCCGGGGAATCGGCGATCGCACTCGGATGGCGATCGCCGGACAGTCCTATGGCGCCTTTACCACCGCTAACCTGCTAGCCCACACCGACTTATTCCAGGCGGGGATTGCCCTCAGCGGGGCCTACAATCGGACCCTTACCCCCTTTGGCTTCCAGGGAGAACAACGCACCTTCTGGCAGGCTCCAGGCACCTACATGGCGATGTCTCCTTTTGCCCATGCCGACCAGATTAATCATCCCTTACTGCTCATCCACGGTGCCGAAGATGCCAACCCCGGCACCTATCCCCTGCAGAGCGAGCGCCTGTATGGTGCCATGCGAGGGCTAGCAGGCACTGTGCGCTGGGTCGAACTCCCCCACGAGGGCCATGGCTATCGATCCCGTGAGGCAATCGGGCATACCCTGTGGGAAATAACCCGCTGGCTAGATTTTTATCTCTCTCCAGGTGAGATGGCTGCGTCTGCAGAATAGCTGTCTTCCTGGGACAACAAAGCGTAAGAAAATCCTCCGGCCCCAAGGCCAGAGGATGAAGAACACGATTTGCTTTGCTATGGATGGAATCCAGTTATCTCAGGGTTTTTACTGAATCCCTAGGGCATTTCCTCAATTGGCACAGGTGAACGGGCTTCGCCAGAGCTCCAGACCCATCCCGCCCGGTTCGAACTATGGCGCTGGTCTGGGAGGTTAGGACAAAGGTAATCGCTGAGCTGTCTAAGACTGGGAGCCTGCCCGCCCCGCCATCGGCCAGAGCATGGGCTCGATTGCTATAGCCATGTCCCCTTCCGACTGATCCCTGGGGCGATCGCTCAGTTGCTTGCCGGTTGCTCGCTCCTCCCAGGATCTACAGACGGCTCAGTACCTCCAAGAGAGTATCCGGGGAAGCATTGTGCTCCAAAAACGAAAACAGGTGACGGTACCGTAACCGTCCTTGGGCATCCAGCACAAATTCTCCCGGCAAAGGCGCACCTAACGCCTGACCGGTGTAGTAGCGACGGAAACTTTCACAGCTGGGGTCGCTCAACAATGGCAGCTTGAGATTGAGATCCCTAACCACAATCTGGCTTTGGTCGTGATCTGTACTGGTGACCATCAGCAATTCAGCCCCTTGATCTTTGAACTGCTCGTAGGCCTCATTCAAAGCCATCAGCCCCGGAAAACAGAAAGGGCAGTACTGTTTGTCTGTAAAAATTCTGGCGAAGGCAACGATCACCGGCCGCTGGCCCCAGTAGTTACTAAGCCGCACCGTACGCTGGTGGGTCACATCCCGCAGCGCAAAATCGGGGGTGCGATCGCCAAATGCCAATCCGCCCCACGGCGGTACGGGTAGAAAGTTGCGGAAAAATCGCGGGTTAATCAGCCCCGAAAAATCAGTCGATGTCAGCATTAAAAATCCAGTCCCGGAAAAGCCGTCTGCTCAGCAGCTTAACGAAGCCCAAACCAATCCAGTCTAAATTTTAGACCTGAGCCGCCTGCAAGGGAGAAAGGGCAGCAACCCGTGGCCACTTACTGTCGCTACCCCTGGGATTCAGAGGTTGCAAAAAACTCTTTGGATTTAATCGGATCGGTATTCATGGTCTTATCCCCCGGCTGCCAGTCCACCGGACATACCTCATCGGGATGAGACTGAACATACTGGACCGCCTGCAGAACCCTCAGGGTTTCATCAATGCTCCGCCCGAAGGAAAGGTTATTCACAACCGAGTGCTGCACGATACCTTCTTTATCGATGATGAACAGACCCCGGAGAGCCACCCCTGCGTCAGGATCCAGCACGTTATAGGCCATGCTAATTTCTTTCTTGATATCCGAAATTAGCGGATAGTTGAGATCACCAATTCCTCCCTGCTTGCGATCGGTTTGAATCCAAGCTAAATGGGAAAACTCGCTATCAACTGAAACAGCTAAGACTTCTGCGTTGAGATCTTTGAACTGGCTATAGCCGTCGCTAAATGCCGTAATTTCAGTCGGACAAACGAAGGTGAAATCTAGAGGATAAAAAAATAAAACAACGTACTTACCGCGATAGTCAGATAGCTTGATGGTCTTAAACTCCTGGTCTACAACGGCAGTTGCCGTAAATTCGGGGGCTGCTTGACCAACGCGGAGACAGTCTTCTGCTGGATAAGTCATAAATCAGATTTTCTGAGAAAAACTGCGCCTAGGCTCCGCCGTTAGCGGACTCAGCGGCTACAGCTTGTGCGATCGCCAGAATCTTCCCTTTCGAATCTACCACGGACACAGAAAATCCACAGACCTCCAGGCAGTTACGAAAAATCCTTTACTGACTTCCCACTACAAAGCACCTCTACAAAACAAGAGGTGCATAAAAAATGGCTCAGGCGTGATTTGAACACGCGACCAAGGGCTTATGAGTCCCCTGCTCTACCACTGAGCTACTGAGCCAAAAGGGGCATGACAGCCGTTATTTACAGAATTTAGCATAAAAGGGGATCTAACCGAAATTCCCCTCGAACTGCCCCTTGCCAAGCTTCGCCTGAGGAGAACAAACCTAGAACGGTTCATCCTCTTCAGGCGAGATTAGAACCTAGCGGTTGGGCAGATAAGCGATCGGATTCACCGTGCCGGAGTTAGGCAGGTGGATCTCGAAATGGAGGTGAGGTCCTGTGCTGTAGCCAGTACTCCCCATCTCAGCAATTTGCTGCCCTTGGCGAACCTCCTGTCCTTGGCGAACATTCAGACGGCTATTGTGAGCATAGCGGGTAAGACTGCCATCGGGATGGCGAATGTCTACCAGGTTGCCATAGCCCCCAGAATTCCAACCAGCCCGAACAACGACTCCAGAAGCTGACGCAAAGATAGGCGTTCCCACTGGACCAGCCACATCAACACCATGATGCATACGTCCCCAGCGCCAACCGTAGCCAGAGGACAGTACTCCTTGGGCCGGCCAAATATAGCCGTCAAACCGATTAGGCGCCTCAGGGAGAAACTCCCCAGGCTGGGGTAGTATCGGTAGCTCCGGAGAGACCGTTTGACCAACTGGCACGGTCGGACGGGGCATGTAGGCATCTGAAGTTAGAGGAGCCGCCGCCATCAAACGTTCTCGTTGGGCAGTGATCTCAGCGTCCTGGTCTTCGAACTCCGGAGAAAACTCCGGATTGACAGGCACGTCTTCAGACAGCTCAGGACTGCTAGCAGCCGGTGGATTCAATACGGCAACATCTACCGGTTGCTGGCGCTGAAGCTGCCTGATCTCAGAAATCAAGCTGGCAACATGGGGATCCTCAGATGCCGCCTCAGGGGCAACCGCCTCTGCTGAAACTGCACCGCCCTGGGGGAGATCAGAGCCAGCGGCTATAGCCATGGGCTCTACACCAGCTTGGGCTGATGAATCTTCGACGGAAACCTCAGGCACTGTCTCTTCAACTGCAGCAGGCGTCGATCGCTGCTGTACAGACTGAATCCAGGCATACAGCTGCTCGCGGTCAACGGGATTGGCGGCAGCTTCACGAATACGAGCAATATAATCAGCAGAATCAGACTGAACAATCGCCCTAGGCTCAGTGGTAACCGCAGTGGGTTGACGCAAAGCCACATCCGCAGTCGGAGGAATCTGCAGGGATTGCCCTGAATGAATCACATTCGGGTCGGACAGCTGAGGGTTGTGCTGGAGCAGCTTTTCAGGGGAAACGCCATAGGCAGAGGCAATCTCCCAGATGCTATCTCCCGAACGCACTTGGTAAAGCGGCAGAGAACTGGAGGAACCTGCATCAGAGACATTCGGCTCAACCGTTACTGAACCAAGGGCCGCAAACTGCTGAGGCTTTTGTACCTCTACCTGAAGATCACGGGATTCTGGCTCAGATGGACTGTCATCAACGGCGGCATCGGGCACAACCTCTAACCCTGGCGAAGGCTCAGAGGTGAGCTCAATTTCAGCCGTTGGGGTAGATAAAGCCGCGTGTTCAGACCATTCAGAACCAACCGCCGACGCCATGGGAATTTCTGAGGGCGCCTCCAACCCAACCGTTGGAACTGATGCAACGGGTTCAGCGGGCTCAGGATTTAGAGGGAGGCTCAGGGGTGCGACTGAAGCAAGTCTCTCCGCTTGTCCTTCCTCAGCAGCAGGCAGTGAGGCCAACATTCCGTCTCTCACCGATACCGCATCAGGCCGAGCGACTGGTTCAACAGGGCCTTCTACAGCAGCTATTGCGACCGGTTCTGGAGCCGATGCCAAAGTCAGGTCATTGGCTGCGTCGGTAGCTGGCCGACTAGCAGAAGATTCAAACCCTTGGGATTCAGTGGGAACCCGAAGTACCTGGCCTACCTTCAAAACCTCGCCAGGGGCGATGCCGTTAGCAGCCTTGATGTCTTGGACATCGACCTGATGAGAAATAGCAATTTCCCATACGGTTTCACCGTCTTCCACCGTGTGGAAAACATTGGTGCTCTCCCCCTGTTGAGGAAAAGAACCAAGGAATTTGTCCGAAGGCGTGGCCGATGCCAGCGCCAGCGCGTCCTTGGGGATGACGGTCCCCAAAGCCTCACCAGGACGGGCCAAAAACGTACCCGAGGCACCTACGGAGAGTGCAAGCCCCAGCACAGCGGCTGAGGTCTTAAACCGACAGTTATTTCCTAATGGATCCTGCTCTACCCCATCCACGGGGAGATTCGAAAGCGGATTGGAGACAGACTTAGGATTCTGTGGAAATGCGCGTTTCAAGGAACGACCTCCTATAGACCAGCGTCTTGAGACTCAACCCGGCAACGGCAGCGAAACTACCAAATGCACTCGGACTAATAAGGGTTGTAATCACTCAGACGAGGATGATGTCTACCGACACGACATTTGACTAGGTAACATTACCCTGACTTAACGGGCTTAGGCAAGTTTACACGAGTCTTTCTGAAAATCAATATCCTGAGTTCATAGTTTTGGCCACGCAGGTAAGGAAGAGACAATTGATGCTAGCCCTGTCTGCTTCTGATCAAAAACATGGTTTAAAGCATGCCCATGAGGATCGCGTCATTCACACCATAAACCCCTCTCCTATTGAGGTATTGGCGCTCTTCAACCACGCGATATGGATATCCGAAGCTCGGCAGAGCAGGCCTGAAATCGAGCTGCGGTTGCACTCCAATGGAGTTTCAAAACGAATTCAAAAATCCCATCGGAGGCTCCAAAAAACGAGATAGGCACTCGGCTTTTAGCAATATGGATTTCTTATCGAAAAGGTTGGCTTTTGGTATCTCAAATAACTTTATTTAGGATTACCTGCCCGCACTCCCTTCTAAAGGGCTCTCCCTGGGGCTTGTGAGCCCAGTGATGGTGGGCCTATTGCCCCATTAGCACCTCTGAGAGCTATTCAGAGCCAGGCACCTGTAAAGATGCCCGTTTACGTCCCCAGGTAACACAACCAATTTGGCGCCCTCGGCCAGCGCCGGCCCTATGGCATAGTCGAAAGCTGCCGCAGAGCCTCGAAAAGGCCAACCGCCGCACTCACCGATAGATTTAGGCTGCGGACCCCAGAGTCTGGCTGCATGGGGATATAGACAGTGGCATCGCAAAACTCTAACACCCCGGCGGATAGGCCTTGGGTTTCGCTGCCAAATAGGAGCCAGTCATCCGGTCGATATTTGAGTCCTGTATAGAGCTGACTGCCGGATTTACTAAATCCAAGACAGCGTCCACTCAGATTGTGGCGGTAGGTCACAAAGGCCTCCCAGTCAGGGTGCACCGTTAAGGACACGGAGGACCAATAATCGAGTCCCGCTCGCTTTAGCTGGCGATCGCTGAGGTCAAACCCCAACGGGCCAACTAGATGCAGCGGTGTGCCGGTGGCAGCACAGGTGCGGGCAATATTGCCGGTATTGGGTGGAATCAACGGATTTACTAGGACAATGTGGGGCATCTCTGCAAAATCGGCACCCGGATCATTCAAGCCTCTTCACAGGTGCGACTGATAGTTTTTCTTAATAATTCAGTCCACTGTATCAGCGATTAGATCTCCTAAAGTCCCAAAAACTGACTGCCTAGAGATTTCTAGGCCCCAAAAGGAGCTCTCAGGATGGTTTTAAGCCGCGCAGGGCTGGCAGATATCCTCAGCTAGGGCAGATTCCTGATGCTGGGCTTGGACTGTCGCCGCTTGCAAAATTTGTCGGGGGGTTTCACCCCGCCCATAGGCGCTGAGCCACCGCTGAGCTTCGTTTCCCTCGCGCAAAATTTTCTGGATTGGGCTTAAAAAGCAAGCGATGCCATTGGCCTTAGCCGTAGGCCAAACCTCGGCATAAAGCTGCTGGATCCAATCCCGGGCAATGATGGGCTGGCCGTCGCGCCAGTGACGCAGGTTCGCATCCAGGCTGGCTTTGGCAGCGCTTTTTTCATTCTGATCGGTCAATGCGATCAGATCTTGGTGGCGATGGGCTGCAGGCAACTGGCTCAACAGGGGATCTAAATCAGGATCGGCCATCAGCTGTAATAGGCGAGACTCTAAGAGAGCCGTTACCGCTAACAGGGCAACTGGATCGATCATGAGATCGCAAATTCTCAGCTCCAGACGGTTCAGGTTATAAGGACGGCGATCGCCGTTGGGCCGTACAGAACTCCAGAGATGCCGGACATTCTGCATCGTTTTCGCGGCTAGCTGTTCTTCGACCCACTGGATGTGGTGGGCGTGGCTTTCGAACAGGGGGACATGGGCGGGGGTTTTGGGAAAGGTCGCCCAGCGGGTCGAATGATAGCCTGTCGGCTGGCCGTCTAAGAAGGGCGAGGAAGCGGTGAGGGCCAGGTAAAGCGGCGCTTCCATATGAATCAGGCGACAGGCCCGCATCAGTGTTTCTGGATCGGAAATACCAATATTAATGTGAATACTGGCCGTGACGACCCGAGCGCCGTAGGTGCGCTCGATGTAGCCATGGTAAGGATTGTTAGGATCTGACCGAAAAAAGACCTGGCTATCGCCCAGGGCAAGGGTACTGCCCGGAATAATGGTGTAGTTCCCCAGGGTTTTGAGATAGGCGCGCAGCTGCTGCCGGGGACGGACCAGTTCACACAGCAGCTGCTCATAGCGCCCTAAGGGCGGAGTAGTGTATTCCACATTGCGACTGTCGGGCTCGCGGACAAAACCGTTGAGATCAGCCACAATCCGATCAGACAGTCCGACGATGTCGGCGGCAGGGGTGCCGGTGTACATCTCGACTTCGAAGCCTTTTGAAAGCAGCACGGATTCCCTCTACTGGTGGGTGCTTTGTCCATACTACCGAGGAACGCTGCTAGCGATGCTGAAGCTGGATGGTCCGACCAGCCGCATAGGCGCGGGCGATCGCATCGCACCGCTCATTACCCACGTCACCGCTGTGGCCACGGACGTAGATCCAAGACAGGGGTTTGTCAAGCTGTTGATTGGCTTGCTGGTGCAACTCATCCAAAATTTCCCACAGATCGCGATTGAGCACGGGCTTTTTAGCGGCATTTTTCCAGCCTCGCCGCTTCCATCCCTGGATCCACTGGGTGATGCCCTTGAGCACGTATTCGCTATCGGTGTGCAGGCTGATAGGATCCGTTTGGGCAGTTTGCAGCAAGAACCCTAGGCCAGCGATCGCTGCCTGCATTTCCATGCGGTTGTTGGTGGTTTGGGGCTCACCCCCACCGAGTTCTTGAACCTCGTCATTTTCAAAATAGATAACGGTTCCCCAGCCCCCCGGCCCCGGATTGCCAGAACAGGCACCGTCTGTGTAAATGCGGGTAATCAATGATTCAGACATATATTCAGACATATATATAGAAGCGCGAAGCGGGGATTAGAAGGCAAACAGCGGGGGCATCATGGATCTAGCCCCCAGACTAAGGGGGAAGTAGCTGGCAGTGATCTGCTACCTAGAAACGGCCAACCCTTAACCCACCCAGGCGATGTTAACAGGAATTCAAGCGTTCGAGGCCTGCTGGCTGGCTCTCCGGGATCAGCATCCGACCAGCCCGGAAGAGAATCGCCTGATCGTGCAGGCAATGGGACAGCTGGTCGACAACTATGCTCCCCCCCAGGTGATTGAGGACACTCTACCTCAACATCTCTGCCCTTTATTTGAAAGACTGGCCACAGCCTACTTCCATGGTTATCTGCCAGCTCAGAACGGTACGGTTTCAATTTCTGTGGCCGAGCCAACCCACTCATCCTCCCAGGGAACCAGACAGGATATATCTGCAGCCGTTCAGCGGGTTCGCCATCTAGCCCAGCAGATGAATCTGCAGCATGCCTCGAGGTTAAGGTCATCCACCCCCCTGAGCGAAGCAGATACGCTGATCATCAATTTTCCTGAGGGCTGGTTCGAGGCTAGGGAACAGGGCTGAATCCACGAGCCTCAAGGTATCGTAAAGCTATGGCTTACGAACCACTGCACCACAAATATCGTCCTCAAACCTTCGCTCAGCTAGTTGGACAAACGGCAATTTCAACGACTCTTGCCAATGCCCTGGACCAGGGCAGGATCGCCCCCGCCTATTTATTTTGCGGCCCCCGGGGCACTGGCAAAACCTCCAGCGCGCGGATTTTAGCCAAGTCCCTGAACTGCACAGACCATCCCCAGCCCTCACCCCAGCCTTGCGGGGTCTGTGATACCTGTCAGGCCATTACCGGTGGGTCGGCCCTAGACTTCGTTGAAATCGACGCCGCCAGCAATACCGGCGTTGACAACATCCGCGAACTGAGCGAACGGGCCCAGTTGGCCCCGGTTCAGTGTCGCTACATGGTCTACGTTATTGACGAGT
>PYEQ01000163.1 GCA_003017785.1 filamentous cyanobacterium CCP5
GTTCTCAGATCGAGGTCAAAACTACGGCCCGCCAAGAGACCAGCGAGGGCTACCAGCGCAATGGGCGCGATCGCGCCGATTAGTACCGTCATGATCGCACTCAGGCTCTTTCCGCCAGTTCTAGCCAGCGCTCTGTAGACGAGTCAATCGCTGCGGTCAGTTCTGCGAGTCGCTCTGACAGCTGCTGCACTTCCCCATAGTCCTCAGGAGGATCGCCATAGAGGCGGTTGTCGATGTTTTCTTTCTCTGCCTCCATCTCTGGAATCTGAGTCTCCAACTGCTCATATTCACGTTTTTCATTGAACGAGAGCTTCTTAGGCTTTTGGGAGGAAGTCTTGGCGGAGGGCGGAGGGGAGGAAATTTGAGCCGACCTGCTCCCATTCGTCACCTCGCCCCGGCGGCCCATCTCCCTGACTTCTTCGCGCTCCTGCTCCTTTTCCTCAGCTTCCCTGGCTGCTTTGAGCTCCACGTAGGCTGAGTAGTTACCCGGATACTGACGCAGATGGCCGCTATCCTCAAAGGCAAAAATGGTATTCACCGTCCGGTCCAAAAAGTAGCGATCGTGGGAGACGACGATTACGCAACCGTTGAAGTCTTCTAGATAGTCTTCAAGGACCCCCAGAGTTTGGACGTCTAAGTCGTTGGTGGGCTCATCTAAGATCAGCACATTCGGTGCTTCCATCAGAACCCGCAGCAAAAATAGCCGTCGCCGTTCACCACCAGAGAGCTTGTGAATAGGCGCATACTGCTGGTCAGGGGGAAATAAAAACCGTTCCAGCATTTGAGAAGCGGTAATCGTGTTGCCGTCGGCGGTGGTCACTAGTTCGGCTACATCCTTGAGATACTCGATCACCCGCTGGTCAGGGTTGAGGGTAACGTCGTCAGAATGCTGATCGAAGTAGCCGATGTGAATAGTGGCTCCGATCTCTACTCGGCCAGCATCCGGCTCCAGGCGACCCGTAATAATGTCCATCAGGGTAGACTTACCAACGCCATTGGGACCGATGATGCCAACCCGATCGCGGGGCGCAAACGTATAGGTAAAGTCGTCAATTAGGGTGCGATCGCCATAGGCTTTATGGATGCCCTCTAGCTCGATCACTTTTTTACCAATGCGGCGACCTGCAGTCGCCAGATCTACTTTCCCTATCGCTTGCTTAAACTCTTGATTCTGGAGATCTTCAGCCCGCTGAATCCGGGCTTTTTGCTTAGTGCTACGGGCCTTAGCACCGCGCTTCAGCCATTCCAGTTCACGCCTTAGAAGATTGGCATGTTTGCGCTGGCTGCCAGCCTCCACCGCTTCGGCCTGAGCCTTTTTCTCAAGGTAGTAAGCATAGTTGCCGCTGTAGCCATAGAGATCGCCCCGGTCAATTTCTAAAATCCGATTGGTCACTCGGTCTAGAAAGTAACGGTCATGGGTGATCAACAGGAGAGCACCAGGAAAGCGCTTGAGGTAGTCCTGTAGCCACTCTACGGATTCCGCATCCAGATGGTTAGTAGGCTCATCCATCAGCAGAGCGTCCGGTTCGGCCAGCAGGGCAGCAGCGATCGCGATCCGCTTCCGGTAACCCCCTGACAAGTCTCCCACTCGCGCTTCAAAATTATCGATACCTAACCGGCTCAAAATCGCCTTAGCGCTGGTTTCTAAATCCCAGGCCCCTTCGGCATCCATCTGCTCTGTCACCCGGGAGAATTGGCCCATCAGGGCATCGAGATTCTCAGGCTGATGGGCAATGCGATGGGACAGTTTCTCATATTCGCGAATCAGCCACATTTTTTCCCCAGCATCGGCAAATACCTGCTCCAGCACCGTATGGCTGTCTTCCATGGCCGGCTGCTGGGGAAGATAGACTACTTTTGCCCCGGAGTTAAACCACAGCTCACCGCCATCGATGGGCTCTAACCCGGCAATCATCTTGAGCAGGGTAGATTTACCGGAGCCATTGGTGCCAATGATGCCCACCTTGTCGCCCTCTTCCAGGCTGAAGCTAGCATCTTTGAGGATTTCCTTGATACCAAAGTCTTTTTGAACCGATTGCAGAGTGAAGAGGGTCATAACTAGGGACGCAGCGTTCGTCAATCAGTCTAGCGGACAGCTATCGCCCCCTGAAGCTTGCAAAGTTTTGGATGAGATTTAAGCGATCGCCACAGAGCCATATGGAAACCAGGGGAATCAAGGTGATGGTTCTAAAGTCCTCCCCTGAAAGAGCACTACAGCCTTACTCTGAACCTTCTCGCTATTCTGACGGTACCCGTGCGACCCAAAATCGACGTTCAAAAACTGCCCAACGGATGGTACGTCTGCCGGTGCACCCATCCAACCATTGATTTTTTCAAAGGAGATTTGGTGTTTGCCTCCGATTTAGAAGTTTTTGTAGCCCTGTATCCGCACATTGGACTCTTTGATATCAGCTGGCCCAGCGGCTTCAAGCCAGATAGGTTTGAAGATAGAGCGAGGCAGCATTTTAATCTCAGGCGCACTTAGCATCCATGCCATGAAGACAGGCTAGAAACTCGCATCAGCCGATTCTTTCCCAAGGACGCACCTATGGGCCTATCCAGATATTTGGCATGACAGAGGAGTATTAGGGGATAGACAGGACAGTCAAAGGGTCGCTTCTGGACTGGATTAGGGCATGGTTTTAGGGAGAGTGATCCCAGGCAACTGAGTTGCCGTTTCTTTATTAAGTTTTTATAACAAAATAGATTGGCCGAGCCCTAACAGAAGATTTTCTGCCGACTATGCCACTTCCCCACGTCTCTTCCCCGAAGCCCCGCATCGTGATCGTGGGAGCTGGCTTTGGCGGCTTCCAGGCAGCAGCATCCTTAGCGGGAGCTAAGGCCGAGGTGCTTCTAGTAGATCGCAATAACTATCACACCTTTGTCCCCCTGCTCTACCAGGTGGCTACTGGCCAAATCGATCCCTCCTGCGTGGCTTATCCGGTAAGGACTCTACTGCGGGGCATTCCTAATGTGCAGTTCCTGCAGACTAGCGTGGAGCGAGTGGATTTCCGCAGTAAGCTGATTGGCACCGACCATGGACCGATTGCCTACGACTATCTGGTGCTGGCCACTGGCGCCCAAACCAGCTACCACGGGGTTCCTGGCACTGAGTATGCTTTTCCCATGCAGACCCTGGGAGATGCAGTTACCTTTCGTCAACATCTCTTTCGTCAATTTGAGCGGGCCCTAGTGACTCCCGATGAGGGCGATCGTCGGCGTCTACTGAGCTTTGTGGTAGTAGGCGGCGGCCCCACCGGGGTAGAAATGGCCGGTGCCCTGGCAGAGCTGCTGAAGGGTCCCTTCCGCAAGGACTTCCCAGAACTAGCCGGCCAGTGGCGGCTGGTTTTGGTGCAGTCGGGGCCAGGACTGCTGTCGGCATTTCCCCAGCGCCTCGGCACCTACACCCACCGTCAGCTGGATAAGCTGGGGGTTGACATACGCCTCAACAGTCGAGTTCAGAAAATCACCCCTACCCGTGTAGAGCTACCAGATGGCACTATCGCCGCTGAGACTGTCGTCTGGGCCGCTGGCACCGAAGCCGCCCGTCCAGATCTGATTGATTCGGTAGCCGATACTCGGAAAGGCCTGCTGAAAGTGGGCCCCACTCTGCAGCTAGAAGGATGGCCAAATGTCTATGCCATCGGGGATCTCGCCCAGGTGGATTACGGCAAGCCGCTGGCGGGCGTTGCCCCTGAAGCTCTACAGCAAGGAGTAACCGTAGCTAGAAACCTCCGGCGACAGCTCCGCAGTCACTCCCCCAAACCCTTTCAATATGTAAATAAGGGGCGTCTGGCAATTGTTGGGGGCTACGGCGGTGTTGGCCAGATTGCTGGTATTCCCTTCAGCGGATTCCTTGCCTGGATCCTGTGGCTGATGGTCCATTTAATCTATCTTCCCGGCTACCGCAATCGTCTGCTGGTGCTGCTAACCTGGGTGCACAATTATTTGCTGCAAGATCGAGCCATTCGCCAGGTATTGCCTTGGGGCAAATTTTAGACTGTTTTCGAAGTCTTCCCTTGAGGAGAACATCCCATGATTATTCGTCATCTCCATGAGATTCTTGATTCTCCCCAGGACGTTAAAGCGACTACTTGGAATAGCCGTCGCCTGTTATTAGCAGGGGACCAGATGGGGTTTTCCATGCACGATACGATTCTCTTTGCCGGCACCCAAACTCGAATGTGGTACAAGCATCATCTAGAGGCGGTCTACTGCATCGAGGGTGAAGGCGAGCTTGAAGCACTAGACGACGGCCAGCGACATAGAATCTGTCCAGGCACGCTATATGCCCTCGACCAGCACGATCGCCACATCCTGCATGCCAAGACTCAAATGCGGATGATTTGCGTGTTTAACCCTCCGATTACGGGCCAGGAAACCCATGGTCCTGACGGGGCTTATCCCCCTCCGGCCAGCGATCGCTAGTCGTGCTCTTCCTACACTTCACACCGATTCCTTTTAAGCTAGGGAAGTAAGCCTCTCCAAACTACATTTGTCAGCCTCTCCAGTCCCAGATTCTGACCATCGAACGATCTACCACGACGGCTTCATTGACCGTGCCTTTATCTGGCTGTTTAGTCGAAAAATGGCTAAAGCAGTTGGCAAAGACAGTCATAGAGGAGGCTACGATGGCTTTGTAGAGCTGTCCTTACACATCATGCGTGGGCGCAGCGCCGCCGAACAGCAAGCCCTCGTGGCTGTAGTGCTGCAGTCGCTAGTTCCTAATCAGGTGCTATGGCTGATTCGCCACCTGTTCTCACCAACGCAGCTTGTGTGCGAACTGAACGCCTGGTTCGCTACAGTGCTCTTCGAATGGCTAGTAGGTCCCTGCCACGTCACCGAAGTTGAAGTCCCCAATCAAGACTCTGAGATTAAACGCCAAAGAAGCGGCGTCCATATTGAAAAGTGCCGCTATTTGGAACACAGTCGATGCGTCGGGCTGTGCGTCAATCTTTGCAAGGTGCCCACTCAGCAATTCTTTACCGAAAAGTTCGGCATCCCTTTAACCATGACGCCTAATTTTGAAGACTTTAGCTGCGAAATGGTATTCGGTCACATGCCGCCGCCGTTAGAAACTGAAGCAGCGTCACAGCAAGCCTGTCTGGCTAATCAGTGCGAGATGGCCCAACCTACTGAGCAGATTTGCCCCAAGCTGCAACCTTAAACAACTTTTAGCTGAATTTCCTAGCTGCTCTGGGGAATGGTCTTAATCCATTGACTGACCTGCTTAAGAAGTTTGTCCTCTTGATAGAGTCTGTAGCCGACCAGTTTACCGTTAGGATCGAGATGAATCGGGATGGTTTTCAGTCCATCGGGCACCGTGAATTATGCAAATCTATTTAGACTACAGCGCAACCACTCCCCCTCGCCCAGAAGTGTCGGAGTTAATGCAGGCGATCATGGCTGAGCAGTGGGGCAACCCGTCTAGCCTGCACCTTTGGGGAAGCCGTGCAGCCACCGTGTTAGAACGGGCTCGCATGCAGGTTGCCGATTTGCTGCACAGCCCTCTAGATGCCGTTGTGTTTACAGCTGGTGGCACTGAAGCAGATAACTTAGCGATTTTCGGAATAGCTAGACGCTACCACCAGCCTCAACACCTAATTATTTCCCAGGTGGAGCATTCAGCGATCGCCCAGCCAGCTCACCAGCTAGAAGCCGAAGGCTGGCAGGTAACTCGGCTCCCCGTAGACTCCCTGGGGCGGGTCGATCCCGTTGATCTGCAGCAGTCTTTGCAGGACAATACCGTCCTAGTTTCAGTCATCTATGGCCAAAGCGAAGTCGGAACCCTGCAGCCGATTGAGCAGTTGGGGCGCATCTGTCGCGATCGCGGCATTCCCTTTCACACGGACGCCGTGCAGGTAGCCGGGCGACTGCCCATTAATGTGCAATCTCTGCCGGTGGATCTGCTTTCCATTTCCAGCCACAAATTGTACGGCCCCCAGGGGACTGGTGCGCTGTACATTCGCCCGGGCATTGAAATCCTGCCGTTGGTGCAGGGGGGCGGCCAAGAATTTGGGCTGCGTTCAGGCACCCAGGCAGTTCCCAATATCGCTGGCTTTGGCCTGGCCGCCGAGCTTGCAGCTGAAGAATTGGCTCCCGAATCTCTGCGCCTCATCGGCCTTCGTGACCGCCTATTTGATCAACTGAGCGAAATGTCTACCCTGCAGGCCACGGGGGATCGCCGTAACCGCCTGCCCCATCACGTCAGCTTTTGTATCGCTGGCGATGGTGATCAGGTCAGCGGTAAGACCGTCGTCCGGCAGATGAATCTGGCAGGCATAGGCATCAGTGCCGGTTCGGCCTGCCACAGTGGTAAGCTATCGCCGAGCCCCATCTTAAAAGCCATGGGCTATGGCGATCGCAGCGCCAAATGCGGCATCCGCCTGACCCTCGGTCGGCAAACCACCCTGGCCGACATTGACTGGACCGCCCTGGTACTGCGCCAGGTGCTTGATCGCTCCCTGGCGACGTTAGTGGCCACGCCGGTTTAATCCCGATTCACTGCTATGACAACCTTCCTCCCGAATACCCTAGAAGCGGCGATCGCCCAGGCTAAAGCCGCCACTCGAACGGCCATTGAAAACGGCATCCCCAGAATCATGGTGGAGTTTGTCTACCCCGAATTGAAGGTGATGCCCGTTGCCGAGCAGTTTATTCCAGTCCTGCAAGAGATGAACTTAGCCTTCAAGGTATACTTCCCAGACGCTGGGGCAGCGGCTTTGGCCCGCCGGGACTGGGACAACCCTGAATTTAGCGTCCGCGCCATTGGCGAACTCAAGGGGCAAATCGAACCCGACGACGAAGTCTTCCTCTTCATTGAGCCCTCTTCCGTAGAAGTTAATGCCGTCGAAGAAATGTGCAGCCAGGCAGCCGGACGACCAGTAATTATGCTGCAACCTCGCCTCGAAGACATTGCCACTATCGGTATTGGCTATGCCGGTCGGCAGTTGCGAGAGCGGTTTTTGAGCACCTTAGATTCCGCTTACTATCTCCGGCCTATGGCTGGGGCCGTCCTATTTCGCTGCTATCCAGACCCCTGGCAGCTTTGGCGAGAAACCGGTGACAGCCACGAACTCGTAGCCGAACTCCCCAACAAACCCTCCGCTGAAGCCATGGAACGTATACTGCTAGGCCAGCCCTCCACTGATAGCAACGGTGAACCGATTCCTACCCAGCCCAAACGGGGATTTTTATCAGAACTCCAGCACTTTATTCAAGCCCTCACGCAGTAGTTTTTAGTCAGCAGTTGTGTGCCAGCAGCCTCTCAATCGGCTAGTTACCCTCTGGTCGTAGCCAAATTTTAATCGTGTTATCTTCCCCACCAACGGTGAATATCTGCCCCTGGGAAAAGCGCACGATAAATCGATAAATATCGCTATCAAAACCCACAAGCTGCCGCTGGAGCTGCAGAGAATCCGTATCCCACACCCGTACAGTCTTGTCAGCCCCTGCCGTGAGAAAGGTTTGTCCATCGCGACTAATAATCACATCGTTGATGTAGCTCTCGTGGCCCTGGATAGCTTTGTAGAGATCGCCATTGCTCAGATTCCACAGTCGAATCATCTTATCGGCTCCAACGCTAATCAACCGCTGATTGTCAGAACTAATCGCAATGCCGTTTATAAAACTACCTTCCGTCTCGTAGAGAACCTGAACATCGTCACCGTTCACTGACCAAAGCCTCAGGGACTGGCCAGCACTCGCTAACGTTCGACTGTCATGGGTAAACACTAAATCATTAACTGAGGATCCATGACCTTCGAGCGATCGCCTCAACTTAGCCGTCGCAGTGTCCCACAGCTTAATCACACCGCTAGCATCAGCGCTGGCAAAATACTGGCCGTCGGGAGAAATCGCGATGGCATTGATTGTACTGTCGTGAGCATCCTCTATGACCTGAGTCTCCACCTGGGCATTCAAATCCCAGAAAATAATGCGTCTGTCAGCTCCGCCGCTAATCATCTGCCGTTGGTCAGGAGTAACCGCTAGAGCATTCACAAATCCTGTATGACCTTCTAGTAATCGGGTTTGAGCCCCCAAGACCCAATTCCACATCCGTAGGGTAGTGTCTGCACTACCACTGATCAGGGTTTCGCCATCCGCCAGCAGCACCAGCGCTTGAATCGAGCCTGTGTGACCAGGTAGTGTCTTCAGCTGAGAAACTCTCTCAGTCGGCACCTCAGCCGGAATCCTCGGTTCTTCGGTTGAAGTCCCAGATTCCGGTAACATCGGTCCCCAAGTGATAATTCCTCCCAAAGCAGCCACCGCTAGGATAGCGGCCCCAATTCCCCCCACTAGACCAATAGAAGGGCGAAACTTCAGACTAGACACATCAGGCTGAATCACCGTACCCCGATGATCATCATTATTGAGGGTGGTTTCAGGCCAAGCGGGCTGTTCAGGCTCTGGAGGGGATTCTGCCGGAATGACAGTCGAGGACTGTCGGACAGCAGCCAGTCGTCTTAGCAGTTCATCGGTCGTTTGTGGCCGATCAACAGCCCGGGAAGCAATCATATCGTCAATCAAATCTGCCAAAGCAGGCGACACTTGAGGCGCAAACTGACGCCAGTTAAACGCGTTGGCTCTCGAGTCGTAGATGGATGGGTCACTCGGTGCCTTAGCAGTCAGCAAATAAACAATCGTACGCCCCAAAGCATAAAAATCTGACTGGGGAACCGCCAAACCCTGTTCTTGTTCTGGCGGCGTATAACCGGCTGAGCTGATAGTCGTAATCCCACTGGCTCCCAAATGAGCCACGTAGGTTTCAGTCATTTCACGGGCAGCCCCAAAATCGACCAGCACCAGTTGCCCTAGCGATCGCAACATAATATTTTCAGGCTTGATGTCCCGGTGAAAATAGTTATGCT
>PYEQ01000164.1 GCA_003017785.1 filamentous cyanobacterium CCP5
GGCTCCCTGGCGGTGGGGCTGGTTTTTGATTGCTAGCGGCTTTTTTAGCTTCGGGACTACCTTTAGCGATCGCAACCCCTTCTGGCGGCTAATGGGGATGATTTCCCTGGTGTCGGTGCTGGTGATGGCGGTGCTCTCGGGGCAGCGGATTGCCCTGGCCCTGGTGCCAGTAACGATTGTCAGCCTGCTGTTTATGACCGGCCAGATTGCTAACCTGAAGCGGTTCGTGCCCATCGGCATCGGCCTGGGGGTGATTTTGAGCTTTCTGATGATTCAAAACCCGGAGGTGGTCACAGAGCGCTGGAATAGCTTTGTCGAACGCTGGAATGCGGCACCGCCCCTGGAGTTCATCGCCAGCCAGTTTGAATGGGCCCAGGAACAGCAGGAGGGGATTTTGGGGCGCGGCATCGGTCGAGCTACCAACGCCGCCCGCATTTTTGGCGAAGTGGAGCTGGTGGAAACCTACCATCCGAAGGTGCTCTTCGAGATTGGGCCAATTGGCTTACTGGCGGTGTTGCTGCTCTATGGCACCCTCAGCTACGCGGCGTTCCGCGCCTATCGAAAAACGCGATCGCCTGACCTGCGAGGCTATGGGGCGTCGATGTTTGTGTTTGTGCTGTTTATCAGCTTTTTTCCCTACTACTACCCGCTAGACGTTGATCCGGTGAATGTCTACTACTGGCTAGCCGCGGGCATCGCCCTGAAGATTCCTGAGCTAGATCAGCAGGAGCGGCTGCAGGAAAAACTCGAAACCGCCGGAGCAGATAAAAAGCTCTCGAAGCGCGATCGGCGCAAGCTCAAAGCCCAGGAGCGAACTATTACCTTTGATTAGTTGACTGTTCAGTAATTAAGTCCCAGCGGTTTCTAAGCACTTGAGGTACAAGCTGGAGCCCCCTTCAACCTGCGGGAAGCCGCGAGCATCTAGATAAGGGGAGTGATGTCGCCGGGAGGATCGCTTTTCTAATAAAAATCCTAAGGAGAATTCTCTGGAGACAACAATGGTTGAGATGGAGCAGATTGAAGCGTTAGGCCAATAGATCGCTGACCAGCTAGCCCTCGGCGACGACTTTACGCAAGCAATATTTGAGCGAGGCCAGGTTCTATCTGAAGCCGCTCACGCAGGAATGGGTAAAGAAAGCTGAGGGGGACTTTGTCTCAGCGGGCCGGGAACTTCAAGAAGAGATCTATGGCCTATAACAATCAACAGGTTGGTTAAGACAATTCTCAAACTTGACGTTCAAACAATTGAACGTTCTCAACCGCTTAAAATCTCCTAACCTACTCCTTGAGCGCCATCTGCCCTTAAGCACGGCAAGCTGCCCGACAAGGTTTGGAACTTAGCTGAGCAAGGTCTCACACTCTATGCTTCAAAAGAAAGCGGATGGCGATCGCCATCCGCTTTATTAGCCGGAGCTATCCAGGCGCCACCTTAGCGCCTGGTCGAAACTAGAGACTATTTGTTCTCAGGCTCAGAGAACTCAGCATCGATGACGTCGTCGTCGCCACCGGAGCCGCTACCAGCCCCAGCTGCCCCAGCGTCGCCGCCGGGAGCGGCCCCGGCATCACCGCCCGCCTGCTGATACAGGTTGGAGCTGACGCTGTAGAGGGTCTGCTGCAGTTCCGTGGTCAGGGACTTGACCTTGTCGAAGTCCTCGGAGGCGATCGCCTCCCGCAGTTCCTTGGCCTGGGCTTCGACTTTTTCTTTGTCCGCCGCGGGGACGTTGTCGCCCAGCTCTTGGATTTGCTTCTCCGCCTGGTAGGCCAGGGTTTCGCCCTGGTTCTTCAGTTCGATGCGCTCCCGACGCTCTTTATCTGCCTCGGCGTTCTGCTCGGCGTCCTTGACCATCCGATCCACTTCCGACTCATCCAGGGTGGATGCGCCCGTAATAGTGATGGTCTGCTCTTTGCCGGTGCCCTTGTCCTTCGCGGTTACGTTCAGGATGCCGTTGGCGTCGATGTCGAAGGTGACTTCGATTTGGGGCACGCCGCGAGGTGCAGGGGGAATGCCGGAGAGCTGGAAGGTACCCAGACTCTTGTTGTCGGAGGCCATTTCCCGCTCACCCTGGAGCACCTTGATTTCCACGTTGGTCTGCCCGTCCTGAGCGGTGGAGAAGACCTCGGATTTCTTAGTGGGAATCGTGGTGTTGCGGGGGATCAGCTTGGTCATCACGCCGCCCAGGGTTTCCACACCCAGGGACAGGGGAGACACGTCCAGCAGTAGGATGTCCTTGACTTCACCGGCCAGGACACCGCCCTGAATCGCCGCACCGATCGCCACCACCTCGTCGGGGTTGACGGTTTCGTTGGGCTCTTTGTCGAGGACGCGCTTCACCAGCTGCTTCACCGCCGGGATGCGGGTGGAACCGCCCACCAGCACGATTTCATCGATGGCGCTCTTGCTCAGCTTGGCATCCTTGAGGGCGTTTTCCACAGGAATGCGGCAGCGATCGATGAGATCGGCGCACAGCTCCTCGAACTTGGCCCGGGTCAGGGTCATCTCCAGGTGCTTGGGGCCGTCCTGGGTGGCGGTTATGAAGGGCAGGTTGATGTCTGCCTGGGTGACGCTGGAGAGCTCAATCTTGGCTTTCTCAGCGGCTTCGGTCAGGCGCTGCAGGGCCTGCTTGTCTTTGCGCAGGTCGATGCCTTCCATTTTCTGAAACTCAGCGGCCAGGTGATCCACGATCTTCTTGTCGAAGTCGTCGCCGCCCAGGTGGGTGTCCCCCGAGGTGGCCAGTACCTCAAACACGCCGTCGCCCACTTCTAGAATGGAGACGTCGAAGGTACCGCCGCCGAGGTCAAATACCAGAATGGTTTCATTGCTCTTGCGATCAAGACCATAGGCGAGAGAGGCCGCCGTCGGCTCGTTGATGATCCGCAGCACTTCCAGACCGGCAATCTTACCGGCATCCTTGGTGGCCTGGCGCTGGGAGTCGTTGAAGTAGGCGGGCACAGTGACCACGGCCTGGGTGATCTTCTCGCCGAGATACTTACCGGCGTCGTCCGCCAGCTTACGCAGCACCTGGGCCGAGATTTCCTCAGGGGCAAACTGCTTGCCTTCTTGAGGACAGTCCAGCTTGACGTTGTTGCCGACATTCAGCACTTTGTAGGCGACTTCTGTGGATTCGTTGCCCACTTCGTCGTAGCGACGCCCGATGAAGCGCTTGACAGAATAAAACGTGTTGTCAGGGTTCATCACCGCCTGACGCTTGGCGATTTGGCCGACGAGGCGATCGCCATTCTTGGCATAGGCCACGACAGAAGGGGTGGTGCGAAAACCTTCGGCATTAGCGATAACCGTAGGTTTTCCCCCCTCCATCACAGCAACTACTGAGTTGGTGGTTCCTAAATCGATTCCAACTACCTTACCCATAAATTTCTTTGCTCCGGCTTGACAGCTATATCTATAGTGCGTGTCAAGCCCTTTTAGCTGAAGGAGGGGATACCGAACACCCTTGGGCGAGAACCGGGATGTCTAGCTGCATGGCGGGCATTCCCCTGGGATTTAAGCAGTTTCCCTATCCAGCAGCATGAACAACACCCAGCCGGAGCACATCCTCAAACGTCGTCCTACTGGGTGTTGGCAACAAACGGTGCTAATCCTGCAGATTTAATCCTGCAGACAGTTATGGGGCTCGATTAGCTGACTGATTTAGGAAACCAAAAGTTCAGGGATAAAAACACTCTGCTCGGCTGAGGGAGCCTGCATTCGCTGTTTGTGAATCTGATGCTTGATCAGATTGATAATTAAAGCCGGAAATCCCGTGAGCTGGGTGTGCCGACTCAGAGTTTGTTCAATATCGCTGTAGGTGCGTAAATATTCGAGAGCGGTTGTACGGATTAAAATAGCGGCGATCGTTTCAACATACTGCTGCACCTGAGCTCGATCTTCAGGGGGAATGGTTGCCATTAATGGCGTTAGAGACGAGGCAATCCCTTTGCGCCGAATTTTGTCTTCGAGGAGGTAGTAGGTCCTTAGCAGTCTTAAATTCATTACTGTCTCCAAAATCGTCCAGTTCCGGAGGCAGATACATGGGCTGGGGGCCCGGCTGATTCCATATAGAGCAAAGTAAAGGAACTCTTTCTGCGGACTAACGGGTTTGAGGATCAATTTACCGTCTCTTCACATGCCGCCAGTTTTATGAAAACACTGTGGATTTCTGGCAGTTTTGTCCTAGGACTTAATCATCGTGTCGAGCAGGGTACGGGCAGGCTGGGCCTGGGCTAGGGCCTCCTGGTAGCTACCATAGAGCTTGACCAGCTTGCCTAAGCCGCCAATGCCCGATTTGAGGGTTTCGAGTTCTTCACCGGAAAGTAGCTCACCATCTAGCAGGCGAATTAGCAGGGGCTTGATATCGCCCACGCTCTGGCGGGCCTGCTGGAGCTTCTCTACGGTGCTCATCAGGGTCTTGAGGGCAGCGAAAGTGTCCTCAATGGTTTGAGTGTCGATCGCCGTGGCGGATGCGGGGGCGGCAGCTGGGGCGCTGTCAGGAACGCTGGTATCGACTGGGACGGGGGCAACGGGGGCGGACTGACCTTTAGTTGACTGCATAGGACCTCCAGAAACAATGCTTCTCCAGCAATAGTACATTGCCCTACTAGAAGAGTTCAAATGAACTGGGAGTGTTTCTGGAAGCTGGACTTACTCTTACAGGCAAAGTGGTTGTTTACACTACGGTCGCCCGAACGACCTCTCGTTGCCGAACTTGCAAAATACCCTTTGCTGTCTCTTCTGCCGCTGTTTGGGCGAGTGCTTGCCAGTCATCCTCAGTAAACATTTTTGCCAGCATGGCGATCGCTTGTGAGCGTAAAGGTTTCTGCTCAGGAGGTATCTGCTGGGAATCTTCTGCCAGTAGAGTCTCCAGCCAGGTCGCTTGTTCGGGTGTGGGCTGCTGAAGATGCTCAAACAGTTGTCGTTGCGCTTTGATGTAGACAGCCTCAAAGCTCCGGCCCAGTTCCCAGGACTGCAGCCATGCTTTCAGTGCTGGTAGCAAAATCGATAGCAAATGCACCTGGCGGCGCTGCTGACGAAAAGCGGCTGGGGGGACGGTGGCTAACTGTTCAACGTAAGGTTTTAAGCCCAGACCGGCTTCAACCTGTCCGCCGCACTCGGCTTCAATCGCCTCAGTTTCTCGCATCCAGGCTTCATCGTTGAGCAAGTCCAACAAATTGCCCGTTTTCGCGAGTTGCTGAGCCAAAATCTCGTCATCCAAAGAGACTGCCTAACGCTGTACTGCCGCGTACTCGAAGTATACCAAGCCATCTTTATCAGGGTCGGGGCCGTAGTCGGCCATGTTATTGCGGTGATAAAAGGCTTCGGCTGTGGGGAGGGAGTGCAGGCCGACGCGACCAGCGTATCCAAGTTCTATGCTGCGCTGACGGGCTAGCAAGAGGAGTGTTCGCCCCACGCCTACCAGGTAAGGGGGATCTTCGATGGGACGACGATTCCACGGAGCCGATGCCAGGTACTCAACGTAGACCAGGGGCGATCGCGCTGGCAACCACGATCGGTGCCACTGAGTTTCCAGCAGCATCACGCCCTGCACCAATTCATCCAGCTCAATGGCGTAGGCTTCGTAACGACTATCGTTCACAGCCAAGCGCAGTTTATAAGCCCAATCCCAACTGATATCGAATTGCTGGGCTGCTTGGAGGATGGATCGCCAAAAGGTATCGATTTGCTCCACATGCGCCAGAGTGAGGGGACAAAAGGTGGCGGTTACTACTTCGCTGGGCGGTTTTCGGAGTGAAACGGGGCGAGTCATAGAAGCAGTCATGCTGATGCCTCATAGCCTACCAAGATCGGGTCTTGGCACAGCGGCGGATAGCAAAGCAAAAGGGCATGGCAGTGCCGATGCCCCGACGGTCTGTCTGATTTGAATCGGGGGTTTTGAAAGCGGATTTGGCATCAGTTACCGATGCTTTCAAAGCCGGGCGCGCAGCTGCTGGAGGCTTTTGGGGGCCCACCAGTTCCAGTGGCCCATTAGCTCCATGGTGGCGGGCACCAGGATGGCTCGCACCAGGGTGGCGTCGATCGCCACTGATATGGCGATGCCCAGGCCCAGGGCCTTAACGAAAATAATGCTGGTCAGGGCGAAGGCTCCGGTGACTAGCATGGTCAGCACGGCTGAGCTGGTGATGATGCCGCCAGTGCGCTCCAACCCTTCGACGATGCTGGCGGCGTTGTTGCCGGTGCGATCGTAGGCTTCTTTCATGCGGGCCAGCAGGAACACTTCGTAGTCCATGGACAGGCCAAACAGCACGCAGAACAGCACCACCGGCAGCAGAATATCCAGGTAGCCGACGGGGGTGAAGCCCAGGAGATTCTGGAAGTGCCCCTGCTGAAAGATATAGACCAGGGCCCCAAAGGAGGCGCTGATGGCCATGACGTTGAAGAAGATGGCCTTGAGGGGCAGCAGCAGGGAGCCAAACAGCAGAAATAGAGAGATAAAAGTGACCGCCATGATGGCGGCAAAGGCCCAGGGAAACCGCTGGGCGATCACCTGGATGGTGTCCAGGTTGGTGGCGGCGGTGCCTCCCACGGCCAGGTTCAGATCAGGCAGCGATCGCGATCGCAGAGCTTCCACCAGATCCCGAGTTTGGGGGTCGTTGCTGCCGGTTTCGCTGTAGAGGGTGATCAGGGTGGTGGTGTCGCTGCCAAGGCGGTTGATGGACTGGGCGATTTCTGGGGGAGCCAGTTGGGGGTTGGGCAAGAGCTGCTGGTAGTCTTGTAGGTCTAAGTTAGGAGAGAGGTTGAACAGGCTCTGGATGCTGGACACGCGATCGTCGGCTTCCAGATCACGCGCCAAGTTATATAGAGTCTCAATCCGGCCCTCGGTGAAAATCGAGTCGCCAGGGTCTGCCGTACTCACCACCAGCCAGACCGGGGCTGCCTGCCCTGGCCCGATCGCCTCTTCTAATACGTTCACCCCCTGACGGGCCTGGGTGGAGGCGGGCAGCACGTTCACATCGCCAATGCCCCAGCTGGCCTGGGAAAAGGGAGAGGCCAGCACCAGCACAATTGCCATCACCGCCGCCGCCGCCAGCACCCGCAGCCGAATCACCCGGCGGGCCAGACCGGCCCAAAATTCTCCTCGCTGGGCCGCTGGCCGGATCACCTGCCAGCGGTTGATGCCGTGGCCGAGGCTGCCGAGCAGGGCAGGCACCAGGGTGAGGGCCGCCAGAATCGACACAAACACCACCAGGGAACCGGCAATCCCCAGCGATCGCAGCAGCACCACCGGAAAGATTAGCAGGCTGACCAGGCCAATGCAGGTGGTCAGGCCGGAATAAAACACCGACTCCCCGGCGGTTTCGACCGTCCGCACCACCGCCTGTTCGACGCTGTGGTCGGCCAGTTCTTCCCGAAAGCGGCTGATCATCACCAGGGTGAAGTCGATGCCGATGCCCAGCCCCAGCATGGTGGTGAGGTTAATGGAAAAAATCGACACATCGGTGATCTGGGCGATGCCGTAGATCAGACCGCCGGTCACCGACACGGTGATCAGCGCCATCGCCACCGGCAAAATCGCCGCCACCACCGATCCAAAGATGATTACCAGGGCAATCAGGGTCAGGGGCAGGGCCACCGCTTCGGCCCGGATCAAATCCCGCTTGCTGATCTGCTGGGCCTCGTAGTCCACCACGTCTTTGCCGGTGAGGTAGCCCGCCAGCCCATCCGGCTGTTCTGCCAGGATGTTGCTAATGTCTGCAATTACCGGATAGGCCTCGCTGCCCGATACTCGGAGATCGACCTGGTGATAGTCCACCTGGCGATCGACGGCGGACTCGGGAGTGAGGCTGGCAGAAACAGACTCCACGGCGGGCAGGGCTGCGATGTCAGCCAGCAGGGAGTCCACCGGAACAGCCTCATCTGCCTGACGGGCATCTAGCACCAGGGTCAGGGCGTTGGGGTCGATGAACGCCTCGTTGCTGGCATAGAGGCCGCCGGCAAGGCCCGCGATGCCGCCGCCGATGGCGAACATCGCCACCTTGTGCAGGCGCACGTCGTAGCCCAGCAGGGAGGCGCGGGTCTCGTTGTTGGCGATCGCCAGGCAGACCCGGCCGAAGCGGGTCTTCTGGATCAGCTTCAGGATGACATAGACCAGCAGCAGCAGGCCCAGGACGACCTGGAACAGGGTCTCCGGCCACATCTCCTCGCCGGTGAAGGGGTCCACCATCACCGGCAGGCTGGGCATGCCGTTGAAGCCGCCCAGCCGGGCCTGGCCGATCGCATATTCGGAGCCCGCGGTATGGCCGATCAGCTTGTACAGGATCAGGGTCACCACCAGGGTGACGATGCCCATATAGACCTCTGTCAGGCGGCCGTAGAACATGAAATAGCCGAGCGCGGCAGCGAAGCCGCCGGCGAACAGCACCGACAGGATCAGCGGCGTGGTGGTGTCGCCCATCATGTTCAGCCCGGCCACGCCGAAGGCATAGCCGCCCAGGCCGAAGAAGGCCGACTGCCCGAACGAGATGATGCCGCCGAAGCCCCAGATATAGGCGAGGCTCATCGCGAACAGCGACAGGATCAGGTATTTCGTCAGGGTCAGCAGCTCGAACAGGTCGATCATCGTCGGGCCGAGGACCAGCAGCAGGATGCCCAGGCCCAGGATCACCAGGGTGCCCGCATCTTCGAGGGAGAATCTCATCGTCGCATCCCCGCTCAGATCGACCGGCGGAAGAACCGCCCGGTGATGCCCTGGGGCAGGATCCTGAGCAGGATCACCGCGACGAACAGCATCGCCGCATCGCCCCAGACCGGTGTGGTCAGGAAGGTCATGACCTGGCTGATGGTGCCCAGCAGGCCGG
>PYEQ01000165.1 GCA_003017785.1 filamentous cyanobacterium CCP5
GACCCCGCCTCTAGACTGGAACAAGGTTTAAGATGAAATTCCTGGCGATCGCAACTCAAGGAGCAAGCGGGTGGCAGTAAAACCAGACTGGCTACGGGTAAAAGCGCCCCAGTGGGAGCGGGTTGGCAACGTCAAGGCGGTGCTGCAAGACCTGGGCCTGAATACCGTCTGCGAAGAAGCTTCCTGCCCCAACATTGGCGAGTGCTTTAACGCCGGGACGGCCACGTTTTTGATCATGGGGCCAGCTTGCACCCGGGCCTGCCCCTACTGCGACATTGACTTTGAGAAAAAACCCAAGGCCCTCGACCCCACCGAGCCTCTGCGTCTGGCCGAAGCCGTCAAGCGCATGGGCCTGAACCACGTGGTGGTTACCTCCGTGAACCGGGACGATCTGCCCGATGGTGGGGCCCATCAGTTTAAGCAGTGCATCGAGGCGATTCGGCAGGCGTCGCCTCAGACCACCATTGAGGTACTGATTCCGGATTTGTGTGGCAACTGGGATGCCCTCGAAACCATTCTGGCGGCCCAGCCGGAGGTGCTCAACCACAACACCGAAACGGTGCCCCGCCTCTACCGCCGGGTGCGCCCCCAGGGAGACTATGCCCGCACCTTAGAGCTGCTGCGCCGGACTCGGGCGGTGGCCCCCAGCGTCTATACCAAGTCCGGCATTATGGCCGGTCTCGGGGAAACCGACGCAGAGGTGCGATCGCTGATGGCCGACTTGCGATCGGTGGACTGCGACATTCTCACCATCGGCCAGTACCTCCAGCCCACCCCAAAGCATCTGGCGGTTCAGGAGTTTGTCACCCCCGCCCAGTTTGATGCCTGGCGGCAGACCGGGGAAGGGATGGGATTTTTGCAGGTGGTGTCATCGCCCCTGACCCGTAGCTCTTACCATGCCGAACAGGTACGCCACCTGATGGCGCAGCATCCCCGCCAGGTGCAGGGGAACCGAGTTGGCTGATGGGTGATCAGTCGAAGGGGATGGTTGGCCATTAGCCAGCGTATGCTGCGCGATCGCCATTAGCGCACCTCCATTGCCTTGCAGAATCCGAGCGGGTGCTGAAATCGTTTGTAGAAGAAGCGCCTGCTGAATCGTGGTTGCGAATTTGGTTAGAGTACTTTCCTGAAAAATAATGGCAGGACGAGTCTCAAACCTTAGGGGAATATCCTAAAAAGTATGACCCAAACCCGCGATTTTTTTGGCTTTAGCGGTTTTTGACTGGCGATCGCCCACCCCCAGCATCACCAACCATCACCGTCTAAAGATCAGCAACAAAACCTAGAGACCCAGACCAAAGGGCGTAGGCTGATAGCAGTCTTTAAGCCATGGAGCGATCGGCGATGACCAACACTCCCCTAGACTTTGAGCAGGTATCGGCCCCCCTCCCTGCAGATCTACGAACCTTGCCGATTGGGCTATCCCTGTCGGGGGGAGGTTACCGAGCCGCAGCCTTTCACTTAGGCACCCTGGCCTACCTGGATCGCACGGGTCTGCTGCCCCAGCTGCGACGATTATCAACCGTTTCCGGCGGCAGCTTCACCGGGGCCAAATACATCATCTCGCTGATCGAAAACACAGAGTTCAACCGCTTTTTTCAAGACTTCTATCGGTTCCTGCGGGACGAAAACTTGTTTAAGGCTGGACTGGCAGATCTGAGCACCGGCAAGGTGCGAGTGCCTTCGGGGGAGCGCAAGCTGATTTCCTCCCTGTCCAATGTCTATGCCGATACCTTTTTGAAGTCCCCTGAGGGAACACCTTACCGATTGGGTACCATCCTCGACGCAGATATTCCCGTGCAGGAAGTGGTCTTCAACGCCACTGAATTTCGCACCGGCGTTGCCTTTCGCTTTCAAAAAAGTGCCAATCGTCGGGCCCGTATCGGCAACGGCAATGTGTATATTTCTAGGGAATCAGCCAAGCAGATTCGGCTCTCGGACGTCGTGGCCGCGTCCTCCTGTTTTCCGGGTGGGTTTGAGCCCATGAAATTTCCCCAGGACTTTGACTGGCCCAGTTCAACCGTGCTTAAGGAGGTGGAGAAAGACATCAGCCGAGGGGGCAACCCTAACTCCGTCGCCCTGATGGACGGCGGCATCTACGACAATCAGGGCATCGACAGTCTGTTGCTGGCCGACGATCGCAAAGATGCAGAAGCCCTGGGGCTGTTCATTATTTCCGATGTCGATCCGGCTCAGGATAGCCTGTACCCCTATCCCGACAATGATCAGCCCCCCAGTGCCCTCACCCTGGGGCAGGTGGACTGGATCATTCGACTGTTCTTGCTGCTGTGCAGTCTGACCCTGATCGCCGTGGGCTACGAGCTGTGGCACCAAATTAACCAGGGGGACTTTAGCTTCTGGCAAGATTTCTTTCCCCTGCTGATGCCTCTGGTGCTGGTGTTTGGGGTCTTGGCCGTGCTCTGGTGGGGCCGCAACCTGATTAAAACCCAGCTTTTACCCCGGATTCCCCAGGTGGGCATTGCCGGCTGGCAGGACCTCAAGACCCTAAAGATCAATGAATTTTTGTACATCCTGGAGCTGCGGTTCACCTCCCTGATGGCCATGACTCGATCGGTGTTTATGGACCGCATCAAGGCGCTGATTTTTGCCCGGGTCTACGGCGATGAAGCCTACCAGGGCAAGCGCATCTCCAACCGTATCGATCGCCTGGCCAACCGCAGTGCCGCCCTGCCGGGTATCGTCCCCCTCAGCCCGGCATTGAAAACAGTCGCCACCCGGGCCGCCACTATGGGCACAACCCTGTGGTTTGATCAGCTGGGGCAGCTGGTCGATGTCACCGCTGCCGGTCAGGCGACCATTTGCTTCAATCTGATCCAGTACATTGTCCGCCGGTACGGGGAGACGCCGGAGACCTATCCCCCCGCCATCCAGGAGCTGTGGCAGACCATGGTTCAGGACTGGGCACAGCTCAACCAGGATCCCTACGCTCTTTTGAAAGGTCGCCTGCCGGGGGAAAAATTTCCCCCGATTAGCTAGCTGGTGAGCAGGGAAGGGACTAGCCCCGCCGCCGCCGCACTCCCACCAGGCCCAGACCGCCCAGGCTCAGCAGGGTCAGCGCCGAGGTCGGCTCTGGTACGTCAACGGCGTATAGGGTGGTGGTGCCGCTGACTTCGCTGGTCACCGCCAGCAGGTCTTGGCCGTTGGGGCTGAAGGCTGCCGGGATAAACACTGAGGCTTCTGGTCCGAGGTCGCCCACGGCGGGGTTGGTGCCGCCCTCGGCCAGCTCCGGTTCGACGTCAAAATTGCGGTTGTTGACGTAGTTCTGAAACACCGGGTTGGCGGGGTCGGTGATGTCGTAGGTAACGATGCCACCAATGCGTTCCAGGGTAATGAAGGCAAACACGCGATCGCCAATTTTGCCGATGGTCACCCCTTCTGGTTCTGGGCCCTTGTTGTCGCTGCGATCGTCAATGCCGTTTTCGTCGTTATTGGCGTTGAACTGATCGGGCAGGGCCTCGGCGGTAATTTGCTCCAGGGCGTCACCACTGTCAAACACCAGGTTGCCGTCTTCATCCCAGATGGAGAATGAGCGCCCACCAAAGGCGTAGAGGGTATCAAAGATCTCCCCTTCTTTACTAATGGGGAACTTAGTCACCGTCAGATTGGCCAAATCGCCGATGCCATCGGGGAAAGCGGCGGGGTCCAGATCCAGGTCCCCCGCATCCGCTTCTTCCACGAAGACCTCGGTTTCTTCCCCGGTTTCCTCATCTTCGACGATGTACTCCCGGGCATCTCCCTCGTTGGCGGTGACCAGGTAGGTGCGACCGTCGGGGCCGGTGTAGGCGGCGATCGCATCGGGCTGGTACATCCCCAGCAAGTTATCAAAGGGCTTGATATTAACGGCTTCGTCATCGTTATCGGCATCCAGCCCATTGCCCGGCAGGCTGTGATCCTTAAAGCCCAGGGGCAGAATGCCGGTGACTTCGCCGCTGAGCAGATCCACCACCGCCAGGGCGTTGTTCTCCTGGAGGGTGACGAAGGCCCTGGTCGAGTCTTCGGAAACGGCGATGTATTCCGGCTCCAAATCCTGGGCCACCGTTGCCCCAGGGCCAAAGATTCTGACCCCGCTAGCCCGCAAGGCGTCGATGTCGTCGTTGAACTGGGTAAAGCCGGCGGTGGTCACGCTCAGGCTGCTGAGGTCAATGATGCTGATCGATCCTTCCGGGTCGTTGGTGTAGTCGCTGCTGGGCTCTCCCTCGTTGGCCACCAGGATTTTGGAGCCATCGGGGGTAAAGGTGAGCATGTCTGGCAGGGCTCCAACCGTGAACTGATTGGTCAGATTCCCATCGATGTCCAGTAGGGCGACCAGTCCCGGATCCTGGCTGACGTCCGCTTCAATGGCGGCGGCCAGCCTGCCGTCGTAAAAGGCAACGCTGTTGATGCCCCCGCTGACGAAGCCGCCACTGAAGGGCAGATCGGCAATTTCCACCCGCTGCAGCAGGGAAGGCATGGTCGGATTGCTGATGTCGAGAATGTCAATGGAGTTGTCAAAGGCATTGGTGATAAACAACCGCTGACTGACGGCATCGTAGGCGCTGATTTCGGCGGCTGATTCGTCAAAGAGCCCGGTGGCATAGGTGCCAATCGGGGTGAGGCGAAACGCGGCCGCCGGGGCGGCGACGGCGACGGCCAGCAGGGAAGAAATAGCAGTAGCGTTAAGCAGCGTTGGAAAATTGAACATAGGTTTTGGGGGCTGAAGACTCGGCGATCGCTCCCCCAGGGCCAGCATACAGATGCTCAGATAGCGCGTATCGGTTAGAAAACGCACACAGCCACCGGGGGTTTCCGTAAACCTACCGGGTAGACCCAGGTTTAATCGTTAAGGCCAGACTGAGTTCAGGTGAAGGGAAGTTTAAGGTGAAAAGACTTTACAGAATTTTCATATTTCCCATCCTGACCCCATAGGCTCAGCCACCGGCAGCCGGTGGCTGGTCGGCTAAATAGCCCCGGGACAGCAGCGGTAGATCCACTACAGTGCCCTGGGCTGTTCCCACGGTCACCGCTAGCCCCGCTCCCCCTGCTTTAGTGCGAATGTAGCCCAGCCCTCGCCAGCCATTCGGCGTTTCCAGGGCCCGGGTGAGGGTGCCCACTTTGGTGCCGTCCCGAGTAATCTCTGTGCCCGCCGCCGCTGGCCCGGAGAGGGTCAGCCCCCAGAGCTGCTGCTTCACCCCCTGGTAGGTATTGAGGCGGGCGATGGTTTCCTGGCCGATGTAGCAGCCCTTGTCGCGCCTCCAGCGGGTTGTAGTCCTCAGTAAGCTCGGTGCCGGGCAGGGGCCGCCCCTGTTCTACCATTAGCTGCTGCCAGGGACGATCGCCCAAGGCCACCGCCCCTGCCTCAGCGAGGGATTGCCACAGCTGGGCGCCGCTGGTCGAGTCAGCCAGCAGGGTATAGCCGGGCAGAGCCAGCCCACAGCCTACAGCCACCCGCACGGGCACCTCGGCGATGGTGGTCTCAAGGTGACCGGTTTTGGGAACAGCCGCCCCCAGCGCCGCTAGCAGAGACTCTGCTGCTGGCCCCACCAGGGAAAACTTCGCCGTCTGCTGGGTGAGATTCTCCAGCTTCACCTTGTCGGCAAAGAAAATATAGCGGTCCATCCACTCCATCAGCCGCCCATCTAGCCCGGGGGAGGTCAGCAGCAGCACCGCCACCTCTGTCACGTATGCGGTAATCAGATCGATGGTGCGGGCGGTAGAGGTGACAAATACCGTGTCACAGGCTTCCCCCGGCTGCTGCCCCTCAAACCGATTTGTGGTCTGGTTGTGCAGAAACCGCAGCCGATCCTCGTCTGAGACGCTGATTAGGCCCCAGTGGCTGCGATCGCCCAGGGCTACCCCAGTCTGAGCCGCCGCGATCGCCGCCGGGTCATTGCCAAAACTCATGGGCACGCCATCCTCAAACACAGCCCCCGCCGCCGCCTGCACATCCTGAAGCTCCGCCGCCATGTCTGTCAGCCCCTAAAACCATTCCATCCAGCATCCTACCAGCGCCGCCCTTCCAAAACGACTCTTCCCTCTTCCCTCTTCCCTCTTCCCTCTTCCCTCTTCCCTCTTCCCTCTTCCCTCTTCCCTCCTCCCCAGTGCTACCCTGACAAAAACCGGAGGAAGACACCGTGCAGGTTGCCTTTATTGGAATGGGGACGATGGGTGCCCCAATGGCGATGAATATTCTCAAGGCCGGACATGGCCTCACGGTGCACAATCGCACCCGCGATCGCGAGCTGCTGCTGGTGCAGGCGGGGGCAGACCAGGCGGATTCTCCGGCGACGGCCGCGGCTGACGCAGAAATTGTGATCACCTGCGTCAGCGACACCGAAGACGTAGAGGCGGTAATTCTGGGGGAAAACGGCGTGATTCAGGGAGCCCGCCCCGGCACTCTGGTAATTGACATGTCCACCATTAGCCCTACGGCTACCCGCCAAATTGCCGATCGCCTGGCAGAAAAGCAGATTCAAATGCTGGATGCCCCCGTTTCCGGAGGATCGGAAGGAGCCCAGAAGGGCACCCTGTCGATCATGATTGGCGGTAGCGCCGCCGATGTCGAAAAGGCCCGTCCGGTGCTGGCCGCCATGGGCAAAACAATCACCCACGTAGGGGCGATCGGGGCCGGACAAACCACTAAAGCAATCAATCAAATCATCGTCGCTGGCACCTACTGGTCCGTGGCTGAAGGCATGGCCCTGGGCCTCAAAGCGGGCCTCGACATGGAGAAAGTGGTGCAGGCGGTGGGGGGCGGCGCCGCCGGTTCCTGGGGCCTGACCAATCGCTCCGGCAACATGATTGAGAATGACTATCCCCTGGGGTTTCGGGTGCGGCTCCATCGCAAGGATCTGGTAATTGCCCTGGAGGCTGCCCGGGAACTGGGGGTTACCATCCCCATGGCCGCCTACGTAGAGCAAATCGAATCCGGGCTGATGGCCCAGGGGTTTGGGGATGAAGACGTATCGGCGATCGCCCGCAGCATTCGTCAACAGTCTGCGATCGATTAGGAGCACCGTTGCGATCGCGGACTGCGCAACCTCAACAGTACCTTTCGTTAATCAGTAGCTTCAAGCTGATGGGGCTTGGGGTCATATTCTCAAGATGTTTAAGGAGGGTGTTCATAAATATCAGCACTCCCATCACCTCACAGGATTCTTCTAAGGAAACGATGAAGGCGTACATCAGAGTTTGATTGCCGTAGGTGTCAAAATAGTTGCCTCCGATGGACTCTATGAAGATGGCTCCGCCAACATAAACTATCGCCGCGACTAAGAAACCATTTCTTGTAGAACTCGGCAATCGCAGAAGAAATCTTCGAAAGATGATTCCGACCAGGGCGACCGCTACTATAGCCGGGATGATCCAGGGAAAATACAGAAAACCGCTATTAAATCCCAGCCGGCGAAGCGGGTCTATAAGTAGCTCGTGGATGCTGAAAAACTCATCTAATGCCAAATAAACAAATATGTAGCTTAGTCCGGCCCAATAGCCAGAATCTCTTCCAATTTGCTGCTTCACCCTACTGATTACAAACAAAATGCAGGCGCAGGCGATCAACAATAGGGTAGAAAACAGGGCTGGTATATTTCGCTCTGCGTTCAAATTAAATTCGTCAATAAACGCATCCCTAAACGGAAATTCTGGCAGGGAATGCCGCATAATCTGTCCAGTAGCAGACAGCAAAAACAGAGCAACATAGACAAGCGCTAGGACTTGAATTATGAGCGTCGAATTAATAGAAACTTTATAGCCTAAGCTATTTTTTGTTGGATCCATCGGTTGGTAAATTGAATATTGCAAAGCGCAGCCTTCAGACTGCCGAAGCCCTAAATATGTCCCTGTAGCGACCAGGTGAAAATATGACAATAAGAGCCAACATAAGCTAGCCAGTAGGTTGATTGCGCTAATTGCCTAAAAATCAACATAGTGGCCCTTAACGCTTTCTTAATCATATTTTCGAATACTTTATACCTCCCCTAAGACGATGCTAAATCGCAGGGACTGTAAAACTTATGGTTCTTTTGGAGCTTAGGTAGCTTGGAAGGGCGGGGCAAGCTACCTAACGGCATCTTTCAGCTCAGTTTATATTAGAGCTGATATTTAAGGAAAGGTTAAAGCTAGTTTAAGGAACAGCCATGTTTCCCAGGGCTGTTCAAGGGGTAGCTCCCTTGCGATCGCGTTGGAGCCACAGGGCCAGTCCCAACGCCAGCAACATCGGTGGCCAGCCCAGGCCGTTGATCAGGTTCCAGTCAAACCGGTAGAACAGCTGCCCCGACAGAAACGTGGTCAGGGCGACAAAGCCAAACATCAGAAAGTCGTGGGCGGCCTGGGTTTTGGCTTTCTCCCTGGGACCGTAAGCGTCGGTGAGCAGAGTGGTAGACCCGATAAACATGAAATTCCAGCCAACTCCGAGGAGCAGCAGAGCCACGGCAAAGTGAGTGAAGCTAGTCCCAGTCAGGTTCAGAACCAGGCAGGCTAAGTTGAGGCTGATTCCGGTCAAGATTATGGTGAGCACCCCCAGGCGCTTGATCAGATAGCCGGTGGCCAGGGAGGGGGCAAACATGCCGAGCACGTGCCACTGGATCACCGTCGCCGTCTGGGGAAAGGGATGGTCGACAGCGGCCATGGCCAGGGGCGTCGAGGTCATGACCAAAGTCATAATCCCGTAGCCCACCATGCTGCCAGTGGCGGCCACCAGAAACACCGGCTGCGCCATGATTTGGGCCAGGGGACGCCCCGTATCCTGCTGTTCTGCTCTTGACAGGTGCGGTAGCTTCACCCCCAGCATGAGCAGGGCG
>PYEQ01000166.1 GCA_003017785.1 filamentous cyanobacterium CCP5
ACCCACCACAGACTGCATCCTAAACAGAGTCGCATAGGCACTATTCCGGGCCATCAGCTCTGCGTGGGTGCCCTGTTCGCGGATCTGGCCTTGCTCTAGGTAGAGAATCTGGTCGGCCTGGGTGACGAGGTGGCGATCGTGGGTGATTAGGAAGGTAGTGCGGTGCTGGCAGAGGCGCTGGAGGGCTTCGACGACGGCCTGTTCGCTGGCATTGTCGAGGCCGGTGGTGGGCTCATCCAGGATCAGGATGGGGGCGCGACGGATGGCGGCACGGGCGATCGCCACTCGCTGCCGCTGGCCGCCGGAGAGGGTAGATCCCCGTTCTCCGACTACGGTGTCGTAGCCCTGGGGCAGGGCCATGATGAAGTCGTGGGCATTGGCGAGGCGGGCAGCGGCTTCGATTTCTGCCTCCTGGACCCCGGCAATGCCGTAGGCGATGTTTTCCCACACGGTGGCGGCAAACAGCAGGCTGTCCTGCAGCACGACGCTGATTTGAGGCCGCAGGCTCTCCAGGGTGTAGTCGCGAATGTCGCGCCCGTCGATGCAAATCCGGCCAGCGGTGGGGTCGTAGAGGCGCAGCAGCAGGCTCATCAGGGTGGACTTGCCGCTGCCAGATGGCCCCACCACCGCCACCTGCTGGCCGGGAGGCACCGTCAGGGAGATGCCCTTGAGAATGTCATGGCCGGGTTCATAGGCGAAGCGCAGATTTTCCAGCCCCACCGATCCTCGAAAAATCGGGGCCGGAAAGGACTGGGGTCGATCCTGCACCTCCGGGATGTGCTCCAGCACGTCTAAAATGCGTTCCCCTGAGGCGGCGGCCTTCGCCAAGCGCCCGGTGTACTTGGCAAAGTTCTGCACGGGCTTATAGGCGTTTTTCAGGTAGGTCATAAACACCAGCACGTCCCCCGGCGAGAGGGCATTCTGAATCACCAGCCGCGCCCCGTACCACAGCACCAGAGCAGTACCCAGGGCAATCAGTACGTCCACGGTGCGCTCCAGATGGGCGGCCAGACGCTTGGTGGCGACGGTTTCCTCCAAACTGCGGCGGTTCTGCCGGGAAAACAGATCAGCAAAGGCAGTTTCCAGGGACAGCGCCTGCACTAGCTTGATGGCGGCTAGGGACTCCGCTGCCGTTGCCGCCACCGCCCCCTCCTGCTTACGCTGCTTTTGGGAGACCCTGCGAATGCGATCGCTAAAGCGGGTGGCTGTCCACCCAAAAAGGGGAAAGGTAATCAGAGACAGTAGGGTTAGCCTGAGATTGATCCAGGCCATGACGCTGACCATTCCCGCTAGAGTCAGCAGGCTCACCGCCATGGGCAGGGCAGCCGTCAGCAAAATCTCCTGGAGGCGACTGGCATCGCTGCTGACCCGTATGATCAAGTCGCCACTGCGGGACTGGCTGTGGTAGCCCAGGGAAAGCTGCTGGAGATGGCGGTAGAGACGATCCCGTACCTGGCCTATGACCCGGCTGCCGATCACCGCCAGGCTGACGGTGCTCCAGTAGGCGGCAAAGGCGCGCAGGCTGCTGATGGCGACAATGGAGATCGCCGCCAGCGGCAGCAGCAGGGACGGTGGCAGGTTCATCCAATGGGTGGGGGCAGGGCGACCGCTATAGGCTGGAATCAACACCCAGTCGAAAATCACTTTTAACGGCCAAGGCTCCAACACCCGCAGCCCCACATCCACCAGCAGAGTCAGGCTAGAAACCAGCAGTAGGGGCCAGTCTTGACGAATCGTGGGCCAGGTATAGACGACAAACCGGCCAATGCCGGGGATCGCCTGGTTGAGCGGAGCAGTACGGTTCATGGGTGGATTGAAAGGAAACGGTCAGGGAATTGGGGCGGGACAAGGTCGGCCCTGCGGCGGCAGATCACCCTGGGTCTGGGCGATCGCCAGAATCTGCTGGGCTATGCGCTCCCAGGTGAAGTGGGTCAGGGCATAGCGGCGGGCGGCCTGACCCAGATTTTGGCGCTGCAGGGGCGATCGCCAAAGTTGCTCCAGGGCCAGGGCCAGGGCAGCCTGATCGCCGGGGGGACACAGCAGCCCTGTTTCCCCGTGGTGAATCAGGTGGCGTAGCTGCCCGATGGCGCTGACCACCACCGGCAGCCCAGCTGCCATATACTCCACGACCTTGAGGGGAGAGAAGTAAAAATTCTCCTGGTGAGGATAGGGGGCAACCGCCACATCCATTGCCCCCAGCAGGGCAGGAATTTGATCGGGGGGAACAGCCCCCGTCATCTGGGTGCAGGGGGCCAGTCCCCGACGGTCTAACTCCCGTTGCAAAAGGGGCCGCTGGGGGCCATCGCCGACGATCAGCAGTCGGGCCTGGGGCACCCGCTGGTGCAGCCGATGAAAAGCATCCACTAGATGGGGCAGGCCGTGCCAGGGCTTGAGGGAGCCAACAAAGCCCACGGTGAAAGGGTCAGAATCACCAGAGATGGCTCTCCCTGGTCGTTGGGCAAAGCGATCACCATTCACCCCGTTCGGAATCACCTGCACCTTAGAGGTAATACCCCAGGGGGCCAGATATTCGCGGATCGGCTCAGACACCGCCACAACCGTTTGGGCAGCCTTAAACACTCGCTTAGCCACTTCTTCGGCCACATCGCGATGGACCAACCCCCGGTACTGGGCCTGTTCTTCGATGAGGGGAGCATTGACCTCCAGAATGCTGGGAATTCCAGCAGCCTGGGCATATTCCATAGCCGCGTAGCTCCACAGGGAATAGCGCTCGTAGATCAAGTCGTAGGGGCCAGTCAGCTCTAAATCCGTGTAGATATCCGGATTCATTGAGAAGGCGATGCGTTCCCGCACAGCCGGTTCCCCCTGAGGAACTGAGGGCAGGCGATGGTGCCTAATGGACCTCAAGTCCGCAGGGCATTCTTCTCCCCAGCGCACGGCTAGTAAATCCACCCTGGCCCCCTGGTTTTGCAAGGCACGAATCACCTCTTGAAGGTGGATAGAGCAGCCCTTGCGACCAAAGACAGGGACTCCCGGATCGGCGCAGATGTAGGCAATTCGCATCGCTATACCTCCTGTAGCGGGGCGGCGATAGGCTGAAAGCAGCGCCTCAGGGCCGCCGTTGTCTGGTGAATATCAAATTCGGCTCCCATCAGCCCTCGGGCTTGGGCAGCGAGGCTAGTTCTCAAGGCAGGCTGCTGGAGTAGCCGTTCCATGGCCTGGGCCAAGCCCAACGCATCCCGCTGGGCCACCAGCAGCCCGGTATCTCCATCGCGAATAATTTCGGGAATTCCGGTAACGTCGGTGGCCACACAGGGGGTACCCAGGGCCATTGCCTCCAGCAGGGCGGTGGGCAGACCGTCTCGATTGCCGTCCTCGCCAATGATGTAGGGAGCAGCAAATACGGCGGCCTGCTGCATCAACTCAAAAACCTCTGCCTGGGGTCTTGGCCCCAAAATCTCCACCCAGTCGTCCAGGTGTAGAGCCGATATCTGCGATCGCAGCGCCTCCTCCAGCGGCCCGCTGCCCACAATCTGGCAGATGAATTCGCACCCCTGCTGCTTCAGCAACCCGCAGGCATCCACCAGATAGCGCAGCCCCTTCTTTTCCACCAGGCGACACACCGAGAGAATGCGCGGCGATCGCTGGGTCGGCGGCTGGTAACGCAGTTCGCCTAAGTCCATGCCGTTGTAGATCCGCTGCACCCGTCTGGTATCTGCCCCAAACTGCCGCTGGAGATAGGCCCGGTTGTAGTCGCTGACCGTCACGACCGTGGCCGCATCTCGCAGCTTGCGCCGCAGATCCTCCGGATCAACGCTGTTGTGGAAAATATCCTTGGCATGGGCAGTGAAGCTGTAGGGAACGTCGGCAAAATAGGCCGCCAATCGGGTCACGCTAGTGGCTACGCTGCCAAAATGAGCATGCAGATGGGTAATTCCCCGCTGACGAATTTCCTGGGCCAGCCATACAGCCTGGTAGACGACGCTGGCCCGCTCTGCTGCCGCATAGCCTAATTTGGCCCACAGGTCAGGGATTACGGTAGCCGCCTCCTGCATTTCTGCCCAGAAATAGCTGGCAGAGTTGGGCGTCAGGGTAGTGAGGGCAGGGACTTTGCGGCCCTGGGCAGGTTTGCGCAAGTAGGTCACCGCCGCCTTGACCCGAGCGATTTTGTCTTGGAAATGGGTATCCGCCGGGGGCCGCAGAGCGAAGATGTGAATATTCGTGCCGGCGGCCTCATGGGCCAAGATTTCGTTGACGATGAATGTTTCGGAATAGCGGGGATAACGTTTGACGATATAGGCGATTTTGGAACACATCGGCTTCAGCAGTAAAAGGTTTTGAGCAGTAAACGAAAGGGGATGAACCTGACCGCGGACTGGGACTCCCGACCCTAGGATCAGGATGCATGGGGAGCGGTAAAGGGCATGGTTTGCAGCAGGGCTTGCAGGGCCACTCGCAGGTTGTCCAGTCCATTGAGATTGAGGTCTATATTGGCTGACGATGGATAGCAGGGCTGGTGCAGCCAGTCGCTGATGGCGGCTGGGGTGAGCTGCTGGGGATGGAGGACATCGATTAGGCCCCGAGCCGCGAGTCTTTGGGCGCGAATCCACTGCTCCTGGCGAGGCTTTACCCGGGGCACCAGGAGCGCTTTTTTCTGAAAAGACAAAATTTCACAGGTGGTGTTGTAGCCGCCCATGGCCACCACGCGATCGGCCATGGGAAACAGCAGGGCGGGTTCTTCGACATAGTCCACCACCCGGAGCTGAGGATTTTGAGCCCCCTGGGCCTGTATTTGTGCCTGGAGGTCTGGGGGCATAAACGGCCCGGTGACCAGTACGCCAGTGGTGTCCGCTGGGAAGCTGACCTGGGCGAAGGCTCGAGCTAGGGCTGCTCCATCCTGGCCGCCGCCCACCAGGCCAAGCACCAACCGCTCCTGGGGGAGGTCTAGGGCTGCCAGACTGAGGCGGGTGCTTGGGCGCACATGGTGGAGGCGATCGCGCTGATCCAGGTAGCCCAGGGGCTGCATTTTGGCGACGACGTCCGCAGGCAGGGGATACTCCCTTCGCAGGTCATACACCTGCGGATCGCCGTAGATCCAGAGGGCGTAGTAGTAGCGGCGAATGGCGCTCAGGTTCTCTGCTCGTTTCCAGTCTCGCCGCACGGCATTAGGCGTATCAATGACATCCCGCAGTCCCAAAATGCACCGGGTCGGCAGCTGGGACTTGATATATTCCAGGGTCGGATCGAGTTCCCGCATCGCCCCCCGGGGCACGTTATCGACGATCAGCACATCGGGCTTGAAATTCTTAATGGCGGTGCGAATCAGCTGCGATCGCAGGCCAATCAGCTCCTCAAGCTCAAGCATTAACTGGCGGGGCTGATAGCGGCCATCAGCGGTTTTGTAGAGGGCTGGCAGGGTCAGACAGTCAACCCCGGCTGGGGTTGGCCCATCGCTGGCATCCCGCATCCCGCTGATCATCAAAATATTGGCCTTCCAGGCCGCAGTCCCAAGGGTTTGAGCGATCAGCCAGTTGCGCCGCTTATGGCCCAGTCCCATGGTGTCGTGGGAGTACAGGGCGATGCGGGGTGGCCGTTGGTTTGGACAGGGGCTATGGGTCACCTCAGAAGCGTCGGCGATCTCCCGCAGCTCGAGAGGACGAGCCTGAACCGCGGACTGCTGCCCCTGCCATTGTGCTGATGGCTGTGTCGAGGGCATGGAGAGCAAAGGAGGCTCCTTCATATCCAAAGATCTAAAGACAACAGGCGGCAACAGAACATCCCAGGGCCAGAGCGTCACGGCTCACGGCCTATCTGCCCTGGAGGATTGGGCGGCGCCATTCAAAACGCGAGTTAGGTAAGGGTTAGGTCAACTCGCTACCACCATGAATGACCTCATTAAGGCCTGAGTGAAGCTTCTGTGAGAATTTTTTCATCTCTCGGTTCCCACGTCTGTGACACCTGCCCCGCTGGTCAAAGGCCTCAGGTTCTCCCCTGGCCTGAACCAGGTGCGTCGGCTTAGACCGATAGAATGGAATCCGCTGAGTAATCTATATCGTCTGAAACCATGAGCGTTCGCGTTCGCATCGCCCCCAGCCCCACCGGCAATCTGCACATTGGCACCGCCCGTACCGCCCTGTTCAACTGGCTGTTTGCCCGCGCCCAGAAAGGCCAGTTCATCATTCGCATCGAAGACACGGACCAGGAGCGCTCTAAGCCTGAGTTCACCACCAACATCCTTGAGGGGCTAAAGTGGCTGGGCCTTGACTGGGACGAAGGCCCGTTCTACCAGTCCCAGCGGATTGAGCTGTACCAGCAGGCGATTCAGACGCTATTAGATAGAGGACTGGCCTATCGGGCCTACGACACCCCCCAAGAATTAGAAGCCAGGCGGGCGGAACAGCAGGCCAAAAAGCAGGCTCCCCGCTACGACAACCGCCACCGCCACCTTACCCCTGAGCAAATTGCGGCGTTCGAGGCCGAGGGCCGCCCGGCCGTGGTGCGCTTCAAAATCGACGACGGCCGCACTATCAGCTGGAACGATATGGTGCGAGGAAACGTCGCCTGGCAGGGCAGCGACCTGGGGGGCGACATGGTAATCGCCCGGGCTTCCGGTCAGGGGAAAATCGGCCAGCCCCTCTACAACCTGGCGGTGGTGGTGGACGACCTGGACATGGCCATTACCCACGTGATTCGCGGCGAAGACCACATCGCCAACACCGCCAAGCAAATCCTGCTCTACGAAGCCCTGGGGAACACGATTCCCACCTTTGCCCACACGCCGCTAATTCTCAACCAGTCGGGCCAGAAGCTCTCCAAGCGGGACGGGGTGACGTCGATTTCTGAGTTTCAGGCGATGGGCTTCACCGCTCCTGGACTGGCCAACTACATGGCGCTACTGGGCTGGACTCCCGCCGATGGGGAAGAACTCTTCAGCCTGGACGAAGCGGCCCAGAAGTTTAGCTTCGATCGCGTCAGCAAGGCCGGTTCTAAGTTCGACTGGGACAAGCTGGACTGGATCAACAGCCAGTATCTCCACGCCATGGCCGTCGAAGAGCTGCTGCCCAGGGTGGTGCCCTACTGGCGAGAAGCGGACTATGCATTTGATTTAGAGGGCGATCGCGACTGGTTAGAAACTCTGGTGGCCCTAATTGGCCCCAGCCTCACCCGCCTGCCCGATGCCATCGACCAGGGGCGGTTCTTTTTTACCAAAACCGTGGACTACAGCGACGACGCCAAAGCCCACCTGCAGCAAGCGGGGGTGACCGAGGCGATCGCGGCGATCGCCACAGCCCTAGAAGCCGGAGCAAATTTGGAAACCAACGACGACGTACAAAGCCTAATCAAGCAGGTGGTGAAGGACCAGGGAGTCAAAAAAGGACTGGTGATGAAGTCCCTGCGAGCGGCTCTGATGGGGGACTTGCAGGGGCCAGACCTGAGCACCTCCTGGCTGATTTTGCACCAGCGCGGGTTTGACCAACCGCGACTCCAGGCGGCTCTAGCCCTGACCTAGCTGCAGCCAGCCGACCAGCTGGCTTTGATAGACTGATAGCCATACCCTGCGCCGGGAGGTCTAGTTAGCTTTGGCAGGGCCTGTTGCTTAGCACTGAAAACGACCATCAGCAAGGTCTCAAGAGACCCTGCAATTGCTGTCCCTGAGCCAAAATCCTCTTTCTAGCTAGGTTCTTGCCATCAGGGGCATTTGATCAGCCTTCGAGATTTACGTTAAATTAAGTAAAGATTCATCTCATAATGGAACTTAGTACAAGGCTAAGGTTGGCTTTGAGTCCTCTAAACCCCAGTGGTATAAGGCACATGCCGATTCGTTCATTTAGCGAGCTAGTTTACACAGGCACTGCTTAGTCTTTTGATAAGTCCTTTGACGATTGCTGTTTAAGAGGCCACCTGGTTATGAAATTTTCTTGGAGAGTGGTACTGCTCTGGGCATTACCGATCCTGGTGATCGGCTTTTTCTTTTGGCAAAGCTCCTTTGCCGGAAGCTCTCCCGCCGATATGGGGCGGAATGCGGCTAACACCCGCATGACCTATGGTCGTTTTCTCGACTATCTAGATGCGGGCCGCGTCACCGCCGTTGATCTCTACGAAGGCGGCCGAACCGCGATCGTTGAAGCGGTTGATCCAGAACTCGACAACCGCGTCCAGCGCTGGCGTGTTGATCTACCGGGCAATTCCCCTGATCTGGTGAAGCGCCTGCGAGATTCTGACATCAGCCTCGATTCTCACCCCATGCGCAACGATGGAGCCATCTGGGGAGCCCTAGGCAATCTCCTCTTTCCAATCTTATTAATTGGTGGTCTCTTCTTCCTGTTCCGGCGCTCCAATGGCGTTGGGGGTGGCCCTGGTCAGGCCATGAGCTTTGGCAAGTCCAAGGCTCGCTTCATGATGGAAGCCAAAACTGGCATTATGTTTGACGACGTAGCCGGTATCAACGAGGCCAAGGAAGAACTGCAAGAGGTGGTCACTTTCTTGAAGAAGCCGGAACGGTTCACCGCCGTCGGAGCCCGGATTCCCAAGGGAGTTTTGCTAGTGGGCCCTCCCGGAACCGGTAAGACCCTGCTAGCCAAGGCGATCGCCGGGGAAGCCGGAACTCCCTTCTTCAGCATCTCTGGTTCTGAGTTCGTCGAAATGTTCGTGGGTGTCGGTGCCTCCCGCGTCCGTGACCTGTTTAAGAAAGCTAAGGACAACGCCCCCTGCATTATCTTTATCGACGAGATTGACGCCGTGGGTCGTCAGCGGGGCGCTGGCATCGGCGGTGGTAACGACGAGCGAGAGCAGACCCTCAACCAGCT
>PYEQ01000167.1 GCA_003017785.1 filamentous cyanobacterium CCP5
GTTATCTGTACCTACTTGAAGCTGGTTAATAGTTGGGTATCGCCACTTTCTTTTTGAGAACAATACTTTTTTGTATAATCTGAAATTTAGAAAATACCGTAAATTCTAGGTTCTTTTGCAACTCTAAAAAGATCAAGAATGCCAGTCAGCTATATAGCTCCATCTCCATGATTATAGTTTCCGTAAAATCCGTAAACAAAAATATTAATTTCAAGAAGATTGAATCCTCATTCTATACCTACAGAAAGATATATTTCCGACATTCCGCAGGTTGACAGTACGTTTTTGATAGGAATGTAAGTCGCCAACTACTGAAGCTTTGCCAGGAAATCATTCCAGATTCCAGCCAGATTCCTTGATGAACCACAGCCCAACATTTCGCAACTCAGACTGACCTCGAATTTTGAATCATGACAAACGAGATTTCAATAGCTTCAGCGATCTGAAATTAGACACATAATTGGAAACCAAAAGCAACCTGCGGAATGTAGGATTTTTTCAGACCATCATTTTGACTCTGGTGATGCTGTTTTGGGGTGAAAATTCCTCAAAATTTCTTTGATAAGATTCGGTGATATTAAAGCTATAACCAAGGCATAGGATAAACAACCAACAACAATATTTAGTGCAAGGAGTAAAGCACTATTCAGAGTCCAACCTCTTACTAGGTACTGAAATGCGAAAATAGAGGCTGCCATGAGTACTGAATACGATAAAGGAGGCAAGAATTGTTGCAAATAAATACGTAGATCTATGCGAATGAATTTTTTGATTAAAAGTAGAGGAAGAGGCGAAAGTAGATATCCTCGAATAACAAATCCTGTGGCTACGAAGATAATTCCCCACTGCACTAACAACAAAAATGTAATGATATTACAAGTCGCATTTAAGCATTGCAGTCCAAGCTTCCATGCAGGCTTGCCTATTGATAGCAAGATAGTGCCGTTAAACTGGTAAACCGACTGTAATATTCCTCCAAAAGCCAGTATTCTCATCACCGGAATGCTGGGCATCCATTGTTCACCAAATAAAACCTGAACCAACTCAGGAGCTAGTACTGCCATTCCCAGAAATGCTGGAAAAGAGATTAGACTAGTGTATTTTGTAACTTTGTAAAAGGCATTTCTCAGACGCTCAGGCTCCTTTTGCATTCGCGAAAACGTTGGCAGAGCGACTTGGGCAGTAATATTCGTTAAAAGCTGAATCATGATTAACAACAGCCGATAAGCAACGCTGTAATAACCTAGTGCCACTGGACCCAAAAAATAGCCGATTAGCATGTCATCGGATCGGCGATTAAAGAAGTTGAGAAAATTGGAGCCAACAATATTAATGCCGAATGAAAATAGCTCATTAAAATGTTTGGACGAAAACCTAAACCCAGGTCGCCAATCGCTAATACTCCAGAGCAAAAGCGCTCCCATCAAGCTATAAACTAGCTCCTTGATGACTAAGCTCCAAACTCCCAAGCCTGCCAGTGCAGCACCTACGCCAGCTATGCCACATACCGCTGTTGCAATGATAGTGCGAATAGCAAACACTTTAAACTGCATATTTCGCTTTAAGATCGCTGCCTGAACGCTACTCATTCCTCCAAATACGAAGCCAAAAGACAACCAGCGAATAATTGGCGCTAGCTGAGGCTCATCGTAGAAGTTGGCAACAAGCCCAGCCCCGATGAAAACTGTCACACTGAACAGCGCTCCCATTAAAACGCTGGTCCAAAAAGCTGTGTCTAAGTGCTCAGGTTCTAACTCATCCCTTTGAATAATAGCTTGGGCAAAACCTTGATCTAAAAAGATCTGCATAAAGGCGAGAAACACATGAGCTAGTGCAACCAAACCAAATGTTTCAGGACCTAGAAGCCGAGCTAGCAGAAGAAAAACAATAGTTGAGAAAAGCTGCGCGCCCCATTTTTCTGCAGCAGACCACATTACTCCGCGGATCGCCCTTTGTCCTAAGCTCATGAGAAATAGCCACTATATAGAAGAGCATATTTAAGAATCGACTACTTTTGCTTTGGATGTATCGGTGAATTTCCTGCTGATTCATATGACACTTGTTTTTGAAATGCACTATAAATCTTATCTGGTAAACTTAGCCTTATTTCAAATGCTGCTAATGCAGATATCCGGGCTTTTCCTATTGTTGAATGTTGCCATTCCCAGGCTTTTAGCTAGCGACATATCCGACTGCTGCTGCATAAAAACTTTTATTGAATACTGAATTGACTAGCTCGTTACTTTTTGAAACTTATGATTTGAAATGAAGTGCGTATCAAAATCAGGAAATCTTGTGGGAACGACCAGTTTTTAGTAAATTCAAGCTCTCTCTCAGTTAGTTGAGCAAAATTCCTGAGGCCCTCTCTTTGGGCAAAGATCTGTCACGTGCCTGCGATTCCAGGCAACACGTTGAGTCTGACCTTAGGAGTGGCTGGCAAAGCCGCTAAATCATAGATAGACCAGGGATGGGGCCCCACTAAGCTCACCTCTCCCTGCAGGACGTTGATCAGCATAGGGAGCAGGTTAAGGTGGGTGCGCTTCAGCCAGCCTCCTACGGAGGTTAGGGATTCAGCCGCTGGCAGTTCCACTCCAACTGCATCGGCTGGATCGGTTGAACAGGTCAATTGTGATCGAAACTGGTAGGCCCGAAAGAGTCGACCTCCCTGACCTAGGCGCCACTGGTAGCTCAGAACTGGACCCTTATCTTCGACCCAGATAAAAGCCGCGATCGCTAACATCAGTGGACTCAGTAAAACTATCGCTACAGCGGCTACCCCATAGTCAAATAATCGCTTCAAAAACCAGGCAATCGGTTGCTTGCGCCGAGGCGAACCAGCATACTTAGGCAATCGAAGATACAGGGATTTCTGAGCCCCATGGCAGGCCTCAGCCCACATCTTAATGGCCTGAGGGCCTAAAGCCGGATCAACACAGACTGCACTGGCATTAGATCGAATAAGGCAGCTACGAAACCATTCAGGTTTTGCCAGCGCGGGTAGCACAATTCTATCGGGGCCTTCAGCCACACGATTGACCCAAAGCTTATCTTGACGCCAGCGCAACGTACACAGATTCTTAGGGACAGAGCCAGATCTATCAGAACTTTCTGCCATAGAACTGGTTTGGGGAAAGCCCGAGTTAACGAAAGCAGTTCGTGAAATTGTCATGGTGAGAATGACCCCAACGGCTGAATCGCTTGACAAAAAACTGTGATTTTTCTGTATTTTCAATTAGGCTGTCTGCCGAACCGGCTTCGACAAATGGCCGTAGTCTGAGTAACTTGCGGCCACGGTTCGAGCGCCATTGGCCACAATACCCAAAACCTGCAATTGCGACAGAAGTGCCATGGTTACATCAATCTGTGGCTGGGTGATCTTGTCTAGCCGAGCTACTAGCAAAACGTTGTCACAGACAGCCCCAATTTTTAAAGCATCTGCCATACCGGTTAAGGGCGGAGTATCTACCAACACGACGTCGTAAATACTTTTACAACGGTGAATGAGTTTTTGAAACCGGGGCGAACTTAGTAGCGTAATCGGATCATTGAGGGGGTCACCTGCGGGCAAAACATCAATGTGGCCTGGCCCAAAATCGAGTCGATGGGGGCGGCTAGGTCGGGTGACTCCCTTCAACAGATTAGCCAGATTACCTTCAGTGGAAAGGCCCAGTTCAGTAGCAATGCCCGATCGCCGTAAATCTGCATCGATGACTAACACTCGCTGGCGCATTCGGGCCAAGCTGAAGGCCAAGCCCAAGGCTACCGTCGTTTTTCCTTCCGAGGGCAGGCTAGAAGTAACGGCAATGGCCTGATTACCTTTGCCTTTAAGCATTAGCTGGACGTTGTTGGCTACTAAATCCAGGGCTTCACGAAAAGTCGGCCATTGGACAATCTGCATCAGGTCAGAGTCGGCAAGTTCCGGATGTAGAATGGGTGGGCCGCCGTCTTGGCGCCCCGGTAAGCTAAATCCCTTGCGAATCGGCTGTACCGGTAAAATTCCCAGCAGCGGTAGGGGCACTTGCCGCTTGAGATCGTCGGAAGTCCGCACCACCTTGTCCATACTGTCGCGGGCAAAGGCCAGTCCTCCTCCAACAAACAGTCCGGCCACTACCCCTAAAGCGATTGGCCGCAGCGGATCCGGGCCAATTTGGTCTCCCACATCGGGTGGCTCTACGATTTGCCAGTCAAATCCGCCCCGGGCAAGCTCAGCGCTGATCTGTTCTCGCTGTAAAAGCAAATCTTGCAACGTTGCCCGTTCAATTTCGACTCGGGGTTGGAGGCGATCATACTCAGCAATCCAGCTCGGATAACGATTTAGCTCTTGGCGCAAGCTTTGTTCTTGGGTGGCTAGGCTTTCCCACCGTGCCGAAATGCCAGCGATCGCCACATCAGCCTCCAGCAAGTCAGTCACCAGACTCAAATCCACCCCTCCCAGCTGTAGCAGCGAAGCAATGTCAGGGTTCAGGGTCTCCACCGGCCGTCGAATCGCGGCCGCAATTTCCTGCCGTAGCTGCTTTCGATTATTGTCTAATTCCTGTCGCAACATTTGTACAGTCGCGTCCTGGTCGGTAAATATAAGTTGTCGATCCGCTAAAGCCAGCTCGCTCTCCTGGATATCGTTAAGCAGCTGCTGGACCCGCTGAGATTGACTAAGGCGTGCTGCCAGTAACGCATTGGCCGGTGACAACTGAGTCCGCTGCTCGAGGGTCTGGTAGCGACTTTTGAGCTCCGTCAACTGGGACATCAGCTGCCGCTGCTCAGATTGAACCTCATTAAGGGAGGTCACCACCGCCTGGGACTGGAGAGTCGGATCAATTAAGTTCTGGGACTGGCGAAACTTTTCGAGAGCAGCCTGGGCCTGCTGTAGGTTCTTCTGGGTATTGTCCAAGCGATTGTTGGTGTGCTCAAGACCTCGCTCCAAACGGCGAGCCTGCTGAGCTTCATTAAATTCGAGATAGGCTTCCTTGAGTGCTTCCAGCAAGCGTTGAGTCTTGATCGGATCGCTGTCCACATAGGTAGCCTGAAAAACCCGAGTCGCTTTGTCCCTTTCCTCACCACCAACCCGCTGCAGGGAAAAAGTATTGACCACTTGATCAACATCTAAGTCAGGATACTCAGCCTCCAGAGAAGCAACCGCCTCTCGCAGAAACTGCTCACTGCGCATCAACGTCAGCTGGGTGTTGTAGTCAATACTCTGATCGCTGGCATTGGCTAAACCATCTAGTTCCCGAGCAGTAACGTCATCTTCATAGTTGGGCTCGACAATCAGCTGCATGGAACTCCGATAGGTTGGATCTTCGCGCAGGAATACCAGCACAGCCCCCGCAACGGAGAGGACCAACGTCCCGGCAATCCAAGGCCAGCGCCTCAACAAAATACCCAGCAGCTGGCCGTAGCCAAATTCAGGTTCATCGGGGATGGGCTGATAAGCAGCGTGAGTCATGGCGATTACCCCTGTTGAGTGGATGCTAAAGGCAGGCTACATTTCCCCATCAACGAAGGTTCCAGGGTTTGAGCCAAAAACTGATTCAGGCGATCAAAAAAAGCAGTCTTGGTAAAATTCGCCATCGCATGGCTACGAATCCGGTCGTAGTTCCAAGGGTGATTCGCCGCCTTCATAAGGGTTTCGTGCAGTGCATCGGGGGACTGCCGCTGAAAAAACAACCCCGTCATGCCAGGAACCTGGGTATCCAATACTCCCCCTGCACCGTAGGCAACTACGGGCGTACCACTGGCATTGGCCTCAATGGGAACTAACCCATAATCTTCTAAGGCGGCTACGATCACTAGTCGCGCTTTAGCCATGAGGTGAGTGCGTTCGGCATCACTGACATGGCCAAGGAACTCGATATTATCCAAGGCCATGCTCTTCAATCGAGCCTCTTCAGGCCCTGTCCCAATGATTTTGAGTGGCCAGCCTAGCCAGTTAAAGGCCTCAATGATGATATCGATACGCTTATAGCTGATAAATCGCGAAGAAACCAGACAGAAGTTTTCTTTTTGGGCAGAAAATTGAAATTTCTCAGCATTAATAGGATAGTTAATGGTCCTAGCCGGCCTGCCATAATAACGCTCAATTCGCTCAGCAACGATCGAGGAATTGGCTAAATAATAATCGGGTTCCTTAGAATACTCTAAATCCAGTTCACGCAGGCGTTGGAAAATTGGCTCTATCAGAGGATAGAGATTCTGAAATTCCTTATAGCCTCTCAAATAGGTCTTGGTATCCCACAGGAATCGAGTGATATTGTGGCAAAAGCAGATATGGACGGCATCCGATCGCTTCTTGACAGCTTTAGCAAAGCTAGTTGTGCTGCTCAAAATCAAGTCGTATTCCTGTAGATTCAGGGCTCTAAAGGCCGGGAAATACAGGGGAGCGAACAACCTGAAATTACGATGGGCACCGGGAATATTCTGCAGAAAAGTGGTGTTAACCGTCCGTCCATGTAAATCTATTGTTTTTTCAGGGTCATGGAGGGAGGTATAGATGTCTGCAGTGGGAAAACGTTCACAGAGAAGCTCGAAAACCCTCTCTGCTCCGCCTTTTTGGGTCAGATAGTCATGGACTAAAGCGATCTTCTGCACCTTGATTTGTTGCACCTTGATGATTCCTAAAAAACTGCGTCACGTGACTTGCGATACCTTGCGGAGAATCCCGATACAGAACTGTGAGTTCAAGCTATGGAGCTTAACCTATAGATCTGAAGCAGGATAATCCTTACAGGCACCAGCAACAGACTCGCGCAAGTAGATTTCGGAATTAAGCAGTCTTGTACGTTAGCAATCCGTAATAACACTAGCATAGGTAATATCTAATGCTAATTAGGAATTGATCGTATCTAAGGATACCGATATCTACCAGGTCAGATGATATTCGTATCTAACGATACAAATATCTGTCCTATTGGAGATTGTCAAAGGGCTAGAGAATGATTCGATTTCATTCAATTTCTCGGTAAAGGGAGCTTGATCTAAGTCAAGCTTTAGACCAGAACAGGCTTTCATATATCTAGCGATGGAATAGGCTTGACGTCACTGGAGATAAACCATAACTGGTCTGAGGTAAGTCTCAACTCTATAGAGACAATCGCCCCGACGCCGCCGAGATTATCTAACTATCGACGACCGGTTGATATCAGGCCGATCGCTTCTAGACTTATCCCCGTAGACTCGATGATCTAAGTCCAGAAGCGGAGTTTCATTCTGTTGGAGAAACTCTCAGTCTTAGATCAACCTAGCGTGGCTGCTTTTGGAACTAATTCTGTGCTCGGTAAAATGTCTCTGACAGGTCAGCCGGAACTTTCTAACTTGTCTACGTCTTGTCTTCTTAGGACTGGTCAATAATGTGTGCACCTAAGGGCCTGTGACGTTGGCGATGACTTGAAAGTTTCCACCTGATACCAACGCTTCTGTTGTGAGCAATTCAAAAGGACTATGGCTGCTTCTAGTTTGCTATTCGTTTTCCCCAGGGCGATCGCCCTTACAGGGGCTTTGGCTATCTTGAATGGGCTCTCTCCATCGGCGCTGATGGCCCAGTCCACAGATAGTTCATCGGACAACTCCTCTACACCAATCACGCCGGTTCAGTCAGATCTGTTTGGGCCGACATCTGTCTTAGGGTCGGGATATCGCCTGGGCCCGGGCGATGTTATATCGGTATCGGTTTTCGCCGCAGAGGAGTACAGTGGCGAGCAGCTTGTTTTGCAGGACGGCACTGTCAATTTACCCCGGGTGGGTCGAGTGCCTATCCAGGGGTTTACTTTAGAGCAGGCGGCTGAGGCGATCGCCGCTCGTTACGCCATTTATATTCATCGTCCGCTAGTGACGATTGCCCCAGTACGGCTACGGCCAGTGCGGATAGCGATTTCTGGCGAGGTCAACCGGCCGGGAGCCTACAGTATTGAAGGCAGCGATCGGGTCAATGACAATCAGGGCGTGGACGCGTTTGATTCTCGTTTCCCAACCCTTACCCAGGCAATTTCTGAGGCCGGAGGCATTACGGATCAGGCCAATTTGCGGGAGATAGAAATTCGTCGCCCGGTGGCCCCAAACCGTCAAGAAATCACTCGCATCAGCCTCTGGGACTTAATCGAATCAGGGGATCTGAGTCAGGATGCCATCCTCCAGAGTGGTGATGAAGTTTACATTCCCACAGCCACGGCCCTGACTCCCCAGGAAGCGACCACCCTTTCCAGCGCCAGCTTTGCTCCGGATACGATTCGAGTCTATGTGGCAGGCGAAGTGGAACAGCCTGGGGTAGTCGAAGTTCCTCTCAACACGCCTTTAAATCAGGCCATTTTAGTCGCCGGTAGCTTTACCCCTCGCGCCAATCAAAACACGGTTGAGCTGGTACGGCTTAACCCCGATGGCACGGCTACAGAACGAGATATCCCTGTGGATTTCAGCCAGGGAGTCAACGATACCAACAATCCCATCCTCAAAGACCAGGATGTGATCGTTATCAGTCGCTCGGGGGCAGCTCAGGCAGGGGATACAACCAACATTATCCTGAATCCGATTACTCGCATCCTGGGGGCGCTGTTTGGCTTTGGTCGGCTGTTTGACTAATGGCAAGGGCCACATTCTGACCGCCAAAGCCGAAGCTGAGGCACAGGGCCACGGTATTTCGGTGGGCCTGGGCCCGACGGACCAAATTGATAGAGGAGATCGCCGTTCCGGCCCCGACCGTAGGAGGCAGAATCTGCGATCGCAACGACAGCAGGCTAAAAACGACCCCCAAGGCCCCAGAAGCCCCTAAGGTA
>PYEQ01000168.1 GCA_003017785.1 filamentous cyanobacterium CCP5
CGTCAGCGGATTCAGGCATTTGTGGAGTTTCTGGTGCAAGAACCCCGGTCGTTTGACATTTACCATGCCCAGGACTGTATCGGGGCCAATGCTCTGCTAGAACTACGCCATCAGGGACAGATTCCCCATTTTGTCCGCACTGTGCACCATGTCGAAGCCTTTCAAAGCTCCTACTTGCTGGACTGTCAGGCCAAGTCTATCCACAAGCCCGACCTGTGCCTCTGCGTCAGCGATCGCTGGCAGCGAGTCCTGAAAGCCGCCTACGACATCGACGCCCCCCGGGTGATCAACGGCGTCAACCTGCAGCGATTCTCGCCCCATTGTTCTGGCGATGAAACCACGCTCAAGCAGCGCTATGGGATTACCGGCCATCCCCTGTATCTCACCGTTGGCGGCATCGAACCCCGTAAGAATTCGATCCGCCTGCTCGAAGCCTTTGCTCTGGTACTGGCAGCTCATCCGCAAGCCCGATTAATCATTGCCGGAGGAGCCACCCTGTTTGACTACCAGTCCTACCGCGATCGCTTTTTCGCCACTGCTAAAGACCTCAGCATTCGGCCCCACCAGCTGATTCTGCCCGGCGTCGTACCTGCCGCCGATCTGCCCGCCCTCTACCGCTGCGTCGACGCCTTCTGCTTTCCCTCCCATACCGAAGGCTGGGGCCTCGTGGTGATGGAAGCGATCGCCTCTGGTCTGCCCGTCGTCGTCTCCGAACAGCCCCCTTTTACCGAATTCCTTGCCCCCGACCAGGCCTTCTGGGCTGCTCCCGATTCCCCCGATGCGATCGCCCAGGCGATGATCCAAGCCGCTGCCCCAAACAGCCATGAATATGTTCAACGCAGCCGCGAAATCTTGCCAAACTACAGCTGGCAGCAATCGGCGCAGATCCATGAGGAATGGTATTTTCAACTGGTGAGGCGGGCAAGCGGGCAGGCGTTGACTGAGCATTGACTGAGCGTTGACTGAGCGTTGACTGAGCGGAGTCGAAGTCAACGCCTGCCTGCTCCCTCGCTCTTACTCCCTACTCCCTCACATCTCTCCCCCATGCCCGAAATTCGCTTCCAAGTCCGCTGGCCCGATGGCACTGAAGAAACCTGCTACTCTCCCTCCCTAGTGGTGCAGGACTATTTCGAGGCCGGAGCCAACTATGCTCTAGATGAGTTCCTCAATCGCTCTCGCACCGCCCTGACCATTGCCAGCGATCGCGTCCAGGCCAAATATGGGTTCCCCTGCGGACGGGCGCTGGGGCAGCTTCAGCTCATTGAGCAGCGATCGGCTGAGTACGCCAGCCTAGACACGCCCCAGGTGCACGTGCTGAAGTTCATCCCCTAGGGATTGAAAATGAGTACCGCTGTCTAAGAAAGTTAGGATTGGGCTCGGCGGATGGCTGGGCCATGGAGACTACAGCGATCGGCTTTTATCTCGGTGTGCTAATCGGGGAAAGCTGACAGGCAGGGTTTACCCCAATCTCTCTGAAGCAGCTTATTTCTTTGTGATTTCCTCTGCGGGCCTCTGCGGTGAACTTCCCTGACTTTTTATCAACACAGCTACTGGGTCACCTGCCGGGGTGGTCGAAGCCAGGGCAAGGACCATTTCCCTTACCCCGTTTCCTGCTAGTCGGCGGAAGGGTGCTGTTTTCGAGCCTGCTGGTGGCGGGCATCGTCACCGGGGTGAAGCACATAGGTGGCCTAGAACCCCTGGAGCTAGCCTATTTAGACTTCTCGACCCGCCAGCGGTCTGACCTCCCCATCGATCCACGCATCACCGTGCTGGGCATCACCGAAGCAGACTGTCAGCGCTATCGCTGTCCCCTTTCCGATGCTTTACTGGCAGATACCCTGAGTCGGCTGCAGGCCCACAGCCCCCGGGTCGTTGGCCTCGACATTTATCGCACCATCGTTCGGCCGCCGGGAAGAATGGCGATCGAGACTCGGCTCCAGGCTAGCAACCTGATTGCGATCATGAATGTGGGCAGCGATCCGGTCAATGGTCAGGTGCCCGCTCCAGAGCAGGTCGACCCAGAACGAATCGGCTTCAACGATTTTCCAACGGATTTAGACGGGATAATTCGACGCAATCTGCTATACGTAGGCGGCCAGGATCATGGCTATTACGCCTTTGGTCTGCGGGTAGCCCTGGCCTATTTGGGAGAAGACTATGACTTGAAGGTTGTTGGCGACCAGCTGCAGATTGGGAAGGCTGTATTTCCAGCCCTCAAGACGAAGGATGGCGGCTACCAGGATGTCGATAATGCCGGCTATCAGGTACTCCTACGCTATCGCGGCCAGCAGGCCCCGGCCGCCGTATTGACCCTGACCCAGCTGCTGACCGGAGACTTTGACTCCGATCTGATTCGCGATCGCGCGATCCTGATCGGCACGACGGCCCAAAGCTCTAAAGACTTGTTCCTGACCCCGTTTAGCTCTAATCAGCAACAAAATTTTTTGATGTCCGGGGTCGAAATTCATGCCCACATGGTCAGCCAGATTCTCGATGCGGTGGCCGGAGAGACAGCCCTCTACCGGTTTTTACCTCCCTGGTCAGAACTGCTCTGGCTTTGGGGCTGGTGTGTAACGGCCAGTTTGGTCGCCTGGTCAACCCGGCGGCCCTGGCAGCTAGGGCTGGCTGGCAGCGTACTCCTGGCGGGTTTGCTGGGAACTGGGGCCGTTGCCATGGGACGACTCCTATGGCTGCCGATCGCAGAGCCGGTGATCGGCTTTACGGTGACCCTGGGGTTGGCTGCCACCCATCGACTGCTCTATCGCACCACCCATGACCCCTTAACTGGCCTGCCCAACCGGGAGGTGTTTTTAGATCAAATTCAGGCGGCCCTCAATCGAGCCCAGCGGTATGCCCAGCCCAGCCCTGTAGTGGTGGCGTTTCTGGGCATCGATCGCTTCAAGGTGATTAACGAAAGTCTGGGCCACCAGGCGGGAGATCAGCTGCTGCTGTCGTTTGCAGAAAGGCTCCAGCGATCGCTGCCCCCCCAGACCTACATTGCCCGGGTAGGGGGGGATGAGTTTGCCATCCTGTTTCACCACGACAGACCCAAGGGGCAGCGGTGGGGGCGTCGGTTCACCGTCCCCGATCTCAACGCAGAAGTAGCCACTGTGCCCCAGGTGCTGGATCAGCTCCAGCAGCAGCTTTCGGCTCCGTTTGAGCTATTCGGGCGCAAAATTCCCAACACGGTCAGCATTGGCGTAGCCATGACCCAGGCCGGCTATGAGCACCGTCCCGTCAACCTGCTGCGGGATGCCCACACGGCTATGTATCGCTCCAAGACCCTGGGCCAGTCCCGCTATGAGGTATTCGCGGCAGGCATGCTGGTGGATGCGGTCAACCGCCTAGAGCTAGAGAGCGACCTGCTCAAGGCGTTGGAAAACGGCGAATTTTTGCTCTACTACCAGCCCATCGTGCATCTGCAGACGGGAGCAGTGGCGGGCTTTGAAGCCCTGGTGCGATGGAAACAGCCCGATCGCGGTTTTGTGCAGCCCGGAGCGTTCATCCCGGCCGCCGAGGAAACCGGCCTGATCTTACCCCTGGGCCAGTGGATTTTTCAGGCGGCCTGTCAGCAGCTCAAACAGTGGAACCGGCAGTTTCCCCGACGCCACCTGACCATGAGCATTAATCTTTCTAGTCGTCAGCTGAGCCAGCCCGATCTGGTGCAGCAGTTTGCCCAGTCCCTAGAAAAGTCTCAAATTCCTGGCGATCGCATTCGCCTAGAAATTACCGAAAGCATGGTCATGGGAGACATTGAAACGACCATTGACCTGATGCTAAAGCTGAAATCCTTGAATTTTAAGCTGGCCATTGACGACTTCGGCACCGGCTACTCGTCCTTAAGCTACCTGCACCGTTTCCCCCTGGACACCCTGAAGGTAGACAAGTCTTTTGTCGGTCGAGTTGATCGCAGCAACGAAGACCGGGCGATCGTCCAAACTATTCTTACCCTGGGCAAACAGCTGGGCATGGACGTGGTGGCGGAGGGCATCGAAACCCAGCAGCAGGTCCGCATTCTCCAGCAAGAAGCCTGCGACTATGGCCAGGGCTATCTATTCGCCAAACCCCTACCGCCGGAGGCAGCGGTAGAGTTGCTCAGACATCCTTCACCCTTGGTAAAGCCGTTTACAGAAACCCCCAACTTCTAGGCGCGCTTGGACACCTGCTGCCAGATAAAGATGGCAATCAGGGCACCGACGACAGCCAGAATGATACCGAGGATGTTGAATCCTGCTGAGACAAGGGAGAGGGAACCGGTGGTAATCAAGGTGGCCAGGGTACCGCCAACGAAGGAACCCACGATGCCGAGGATGAGGGCACTGAGGATGCCGCCACCCTGGTTGCCGGGGTAAATCGCTTTGGCGATCGCCCCCACGATAATGCCGATGACGATCCAAAGAACAATGCCGAGTAGAGACATAGAAACTCCTAAAGTGCTTTCTTAGTGCTCCCTTCCAGAATCCGGAATTGCCCCTCTCTGGGCATCTATCGAGAGATCAGACCCCCCACAGCCAGAAGGCTGAAAATTCTCTCTTTGCGTTGATTACGTGGAGAAGGGGTCCCCACAGTGTTTGCCTGGAGTCTCTCCCCTGGCGCGATCGCGTCTTCCCGGCGACGGACGCCAAGGGGGCCGCATGATTTCTACGGTGGAAATAAATTTTGAGCCCCTGACGATGACCACCGACCACTACGAAGAGAAGTACACCAAGCCTGACCTGCGCCGACGGCTCAAAGCCGAGATTGAGCAGGCCGATAAAGGGGGTCGCCCGGGCCAGTGGTCGGCCCGTAAGAGCCAGCTACTGGTGCAGGCATACGAAAACCACGGCGGCGGCTACAAAAAAGAGCAAAAAGACGAAGCCGCCCGCTCCTTAGAAGCATGGACAGCCCAAAACTGGCAAACCAAAGACGGAGATGGCGATGCGCGGCAGAACGGCCTGATGCAGCGCTACCTGCCAGCGGAAGTGTGGGAGCGCCTCAGCCCCGCCGAACAGAGGGAAGCCGAGCGCACCAAACGAGCAGGCGACGCCGACGATGAGCAATATGTGGACTGGACCCCGGCTATCAAGCGAGCCATGGCGGAGGCAGGCTACGCTCCTGATGGCGGCAGTGACGACGACAACCACGCTCTCGAATCCCTCACCGTGGACGACCTCTACGCCAAAGCCCAAAATCTCGACATCGAGGGCCGTAGCGACATGAATAAAGGCGAATTAATCAACGCAATTCAGGCTGCCCAATCAGCACAGCTAGCCGCCCTCACCGTGGATGACCTCTACGCCAAAGCCCAAGATCTGGATATCGAGGGCCGTAGCGACATGAACAAAGACGAACTGATTGAAGCACTGGTGGCCACCGGAGTTGAGATAAAAAAAGGGCACGGCAGAACCGTGCCCTGACTCTGTGGTGAATCTGGCTAGGTTTACTAGCAGTTTGCGTCCATCCACCGCTGGAGCCGGTCGATCGCGGCCTGGTAGGCGTCGATTTCATCCTGGCTGTAGTTGTCGATGTCGCTCATATAGTCCAGGTAGCCGTCCGGATTGGTGTCCGGATCCCGCTGGTCGTTGCAGGTGCTCTGGTGCACTTTCTCATGGTCCACATAGGCATCGTGGATGACGCCGGGCCGACCGTTAGCGACAAAGGCATCGCGATCGCCGTTATTCATCTGGCAGTTGCTGGCATTGGTGTAAGCGGGCACCTCCAGACGACTGCCCCCGGTATCGTCGGACTCTGACAGGGCTGCTTCCACCGCCGCCCGCTGGTTCTCAGGGCTAAAGCTGTAGTCGTCCCCCTGATCCCGCTGCTGGGCGATGGTTTCTTTGACGACCTTGTTGTAGCCGTAGCCGTCCAGGTCGTTGAGCCGAGCCAGTTCTTTCACCTGGGGATTTTGGTACACCGCCTGGTTGCGCTTGAGCCCGGCCAGTTCCCGAGCCACCTGCTGACAGCGGGGATCTTTAGGCGGCGGAATCTCATCGTCAGACAGCGGTCGAGAGGATTCTCCCAGGCGCTGCTTGCTGGTCACTCCGGGTACGGCGGCCCCCCCGGAAGGGTCAACGTTGGTGCCGCCCCCGGCTGGAATGCTAGGGCCGAGATCCTGGTTAGTCTGGGCCAGGTAGACTCCCTGGGCCGAGGCCACCAGAGTGCCATTGCCAAGGCTGGCGCTGGCGCTGCAGGCTCCGGCATGGCGGCAGAGCTGATACTGCCAGGCGTGGGTCAGGGAGGCTAGCTGATCGGCCTTCCAGCTGTTGGCCGGAGGAGCGATCGCCGCTTCTAACGCCCGCTGGAGGTGATATACATCCGCCAGATCTTTCATCGCCGCTGAGTTGGCGGCCACTCCGATGCGCTCCAGAGGCCCAGCCTGCTGCTGCTGATAGGCCACCGCCTGCCGGTAGCGATCGCCAGCATTGTTGTAACGCCCGCCGCCGCTGGCGTTGCCGCTGCCGGGAATGCCGACCAGGGTCCAGCCCTGGCCGTTCCAGGTCTGATCGAAGCTCAAGATCTCTTCTGGAGGCAGCACCTCGTCGTGTACCATTCGAATGGAATTGAAAGCATAGCCCCGCACGTTGCTGTCCCCCGAGACGGTCAGGGGAGCCACGCTGTCGTCGTAGCCGATCAGAATCCGGTTGCCGTCGCTGTCAATGACCTCAGTGATCCGCCCCTGGGCGTCCCGGGTGAGGCGGAAGGGCTGGGGCACAGACACGTGCATTTCCGTGCGGGAGTAGCCAGAGGGCTGGTAGCGCACGAAGTAGCCATCGGGATGGTACGACCAGCGCTGGGCCGGCACCTCGCGGCTGCCCTCGGTGCGGGGAGCCTCCCCCAGCAGCACGGCGATTTGCTCTAGCTCTTCAAAGGTGCTGTTGGCCCGGGTGATGGTGCCGCGCATCCGGGCGTTGGCCTCGAAGACCTGTTGGGCCACCGGCGGCAGTTCCCGCAGGGCACGGCGCAGCAGCTCATCTGGGATCTGGCCCAGGGCACCGCTGCTGAGGCGAGCAAACTCGTCGTCGGTAAGCAGGGTGCGGGCTACCCGCTGGCGATCGCCCGGCAGGGAGCCCAGATCCGTCTGGGCGATGATTGCCCACAGCAGGGTTTGCACCTGCCGCTGGGGAATTTCGGGGTGATCCACCGATCGCCGCAGCACGTTCTGCACGATGTCAGCGGCATCGCCCTTCAGGGGGGCGTAGAGATAGCCGTCGCCGCTACCCGGCCCGTGGGTACCGGCCCGCAGGCAGTAGCTGTGGGCGTGAAAGGCATAGTCCCCAGGCGGCGTTCGAAAGCCGTTGGTTTCGGTGCGGGGTAGCAGCCGCAGGGACTTGTACAAATCAGGGTTGTAGTTGTCTAAATAGGGAATTTCCTGCTGGGCATCTTCCAGGCTGGTGGTCAGGGCCGGTTCCCTAGAGAGCAGAGAATCTAACCCTGGAATCTCGGCTGGAATATCCACTGGAATGTTGGGAATGCCGGGAATCCGGAACTGGGCCTGGGCCTGAAGCCCCCAGTTGAGCCCCACCAGCACCGCCAGCCCAATCAGGAAGCGGGCAATAAATTTTGTCCAACGTGTCATTTAGTTTTTGCGTAGCATCTGTTCTCGTCAGGTGATCAAGATCTACGGGGCACTGCTGCCCCCGTCAGAAAACCTGGAGAATTCTGCCCAATCTAACCGCTCGGTAGCCTAAGGCACCAATTGAGGGGACGGTTTTGGCGATTGTCTTTGGCGATCGCCGCCCTACCGACCATGACTCGGCCTATCAGGCTCTCTGGGGGGATGGGGTGTTTGCTTCGGATAATCCTAATTTGGCGTAGTTGCAGCCTCAGATATATGCGACGGAAATCTATCTGAATCCGCTATCTGACTAACCTGAGTTCGGGTTGGAGATACCGGGTTAACCAGTCGCCTGATCCCCTCCCCAGGAGGGGTGCCCGCAGGGCGGGGTGGGTCTGCGAAGAGCCCTTACTTGACTAAAGAACCCACCCCTAGCCCCTCCCCAGGAGGGGAAATCACCGCTACTAGGGCAAGGACTTGCTTCACCCGAACTGACGTTGAATAGGTTCTAAATGGTTCAGCGGATGCGATCGATGGCTTGACTCGTGGAGCTGCCTCGTCGGTGAAGCCAGCCTAAGTACAGTTTATTGCCTGAGATTATGAATACGCGGCCTGAGAGCCCAGAGAAGAAAGCGAAATCGTCGTGAGTAGCAGCTATGTGTTTTTGAGGTCTTGAGCGATTTTTTCAATAGCTTTAGCAATGTCAGTCCAGGCTTGATCGCGATCGCCGTTTTCCTGAGTAAACGTAATTACAGGCTTGCCGTCTTTGGGCAGGGCGTTGAGTTTTTTCAGGATGGGTTCACTTGTCCAGGGGCAGGGACGCACGATAATCGGAATCACGCGCATTCCTTCTGCTTGGCGACGTTCGAGCAGGCGGGGGACTTCTTCTTCGTTGATGAAGCGGGAATAGATAAAGTCGTCGCTGATCAGCAGCAGAGCAATGTCAGCATCATTCATGGCGGTTTGAATGGAGTCGTACCAGTCGTCGCCTGGAGTAATCTGTCGGTCTTGCCAGGTTTCGATGACGCCACGCCGCTTCATGCCTGCCATCATTTTGTCTAGCTTGTCTTTGAAGGGCTCGTCTTCATGGGCATAGCTGATGAATACTTTGGGGACTTTGGCTACAGATTCCTCTTGAGTAGGCCAGTCTTCCGCTTGAGTCTCTAAAATATAGTGCTTAGCCTGGAGTAGGAAATGGCCG
>PYEQ01000169.1 GCA_003017785.1 filamentous cyanobacterium CCP5
GTTACCTCTGGTGCGGGTGGTTTCTGGCCCCGTTCCCTGGGCAAGGCCACCACGTCGATCGCAGGTGTAGTCGTTTCTTCAGGGGCAGAGCTTTCAGGCTCAGCTTCCGGTTCTGGTAGCGGCAGGCTGAGCACAATCCCGTGGAGCCCCAGGGAGGCCAGCAGCAATAGCGTACTCAGGCGCAACCAGGGCTGAATAAACGGAATTTGAAACTGGGACATGGCCACGGGAAACTGCCCAGAGGGCGATCGCATCAATTTCCCCAACGATGACATATCCGGTGGATATACGTCGGGGCAGCAGGACGGTTTATCAGGCGGAACGGTTACGGCTAGGCTTAGGGGGGTGCTTTCGGAGGATGAAGATGCAGCGCCGTGAAGATTGGACGCTCATAGGGGCCGGCCTGCTAGTGTTTCTAACAGCGCTGCTGTTGATTACCCTAGAACCTCGTCAGCCATCTCAAACGACCCCAGGGGACACGGCCATGACTTCAGGGCTGCTGAGTGATCCGTTTTTGCAATTGCCCACCGCCGATGCGGTGCGAGTAGTTTGGTTTACCGAATTTCAAGGCCAGGATCACATTGTCATCTATGGTCAGCCCGATAGCGACCTCGATCAGGCGGCCCCCCAGGAACTGCAAACCGCTATCGCCACTACAGTACGGTTGAGCCGCACTCGCGAGGACGCCGACTCCCAGCTTGACCACCCAAACTTTATGGATTTAGAGCAAACGACGGTACGGCCTGTCTGGCGTCACGAGGCAAAAGTTCAAGGACTCGCCCCGGGCCTGCGCTATCCCTACCGGGTGATCAGCCGTCAGGACAATGGTGAGCAGATCAAGAGTCAGGTCTTTTCCCTGGGGGCGCTTCCCCCGGCGGATCAGCCCTTAAAAATTTTGCTCACCTCGGATCATCAGCTGATGCCGATGACCCCGGCCAATCTCCAAAAAGTGCAGGAAACTATGGGTCGGCTCGATGGGGTCTTTTTAGCCGGTGATTTGGTCAACATCCCTGATCGGGCCTCCGAGTGGTTTGATGATGCCCGCGGCAATGCTTTTTTCCCCAGCCTCCAGGGGCGGGCCAACGCCCGACTAGAACGGAATGGTCGAACCACCCGATATCGGGGCGGAGCCATCATTCAGCAGGCTCCTTTATTCACGGCGATCGGCAATCACGAAGTCATGGGGCGCTATTCCAGCACGGCTCCCCTGGGCCAGCAGTTTGGAGACCCGGTGCCTCAGTCAGCGGCCGCAGCCCAGTACAGCCAGCATGCAGAATTATTTAACCCGGCTGCCGATCCGGGACTGCGCCAGCAGTGGATCCTGAACAACTCATTTAACTCGGTCACCTACGACGAGATTTTTACGCTGCCCGTCAGCACGGTCCCCAATAGCGATCCACCGGCCCAAACGTCCCACTATTACGCCATTACCTTCGGCAATCTCCGCCTGGTCTCCCTGTACGTAACTCAAATCTGGCGCAGTCCCACCGTAGATCCTGGGGTAAGGGGACGCTACCAGGAAAAAGAAGCCGACCTCGGCCAGCCCGACAGTTGGGGCCACGGTCAGCATATTTTTGAGGCGATCGCCGAGGGTAGCCCTCAATATCAGTGGCTACAGCAGGAACTGGCGAGTCCCGAGTTTCAGCAGGCCCAGTACAGGGTAGTCATGCTACACCACCCGCCCCATTCCCTGGGAGATAACATCGTTCCGCCGTTTACCGATCCGGTAGCGGTTTACGATCGCTGGCCCGACGGCAGCCTTAAAGCAGTTCGCTACGAATACCCTCGCCCTAACGACCAGATCATGGGAGACCTGATTCCCCTGCTTGAGCAGGCACAGGTGGAGCTGGTGCTCTATGGCCATTGCCATCTCTGGAATCGCTTCCAAGCTCCCAGCGGTACCCACTACTTGGAAACCTCCAACGTCGGCAACACCTATGGCGCCTTTCTGGATAACAAAACTCGCCCGGTGCCTCCCGATCAGGCTGGCAACGGGTTTGACGGGTTCCAGGCTAGCTACTACGCCGCCCAGGGAGACCCTAACGGGTTGGAGCCGATGGGGCCCAGTCTTGCGCCCCTGGTGGATGATCAAGGTCAGCCGTTATCCTACATCGCTAGCAACGACATTACTGCCTTTTCAATTCTGGATACCGGCAGCGGTACGGTTAGCAGCTACTACTTCGATACCAGTCAGCCAGACTCCTCAGTGGTGAAATTTGACGAGTTTGCCCTCACTCGTTAACAACGGAATGATGCAGCGATCAAACTTCAGGTGCCCGGATTTGCACCGGCAATGGCGCTAAAAAAACCGGGCCGTGAATAATCACCGCCCGATTTGCAAGGTAAAAAGAGAAAATTGTCGGCTACATGGCAGAGCCAACCCCCGCGTAAGCCCCGTAAAAGAACAAGCCAACCACCACTAAAATGCCGGTGCCGGCTACGGTTGCAACAATCCATAAGGGGATTTTGCCACTCTGGAGCATGGGAAACCTCCTAACTTTTTTATCTCAAAACGTCACAGCAAAAATTGGAAATTCTAGCCTAGGGCAGATCTGAGAGCTCTAGCTTAGGCAGAGCCACCCAGATCTAAAAACCTAATTAAAGAAATAGCTAGAGAACAACAGGCCGAGAACAAAAACCATCAACAAACCTAGAAAAAGGGATGTGCGATTAAGTTCTACGGGTTGCTTATTGGGATTAGGTGAACGGTCCAAAATGATCTCCTATCGCTGAATAAACTGCATTGCGGCGATCGCCCCTAGGAAGAAAACCGAGGGTACGGCCAGGGTGTGCACGGCCAACCAGCGCACGGTGAAAATGGGATAAACGACGGGCTCGTTGGGAGAATTGCTCTGCATGATTTGACTACTAGCTTACTAAATCAGCGAAAATTAGGTGGATCTTGAGGGGGGCGGCCCCGGCCTTTAGTCGAAAAATTGACTACTTTCCAGAGAACCGATCAATCTGTTCCTTAGCTTCAAATCGATCTGAAACGATGGGCAGTTCCATGCGAGCATCCGGATAGTACTCATTAGGACGGGGAGTGCCAAATGCGTCATAGGCTAAGCCGGTGCTCACAAACAACCAGCCCGCAATGAACAGCATCGGAATAGTAATACTGTGAATGATCCAGTAGCGAATGCTTGTAACAATGTCGCCAAATGGGCGCTCACCGGTATCGCCAGCCATGGGATATCTCCTCTAACAGCAAAGGTCTTCTCTAATAATGATACGGAATGGGGTAAACCCTAACAAGGAATTATCTAGGCAACGTTTCCATTTCCTTCAAACCTGAGCAGAATTCCATCCTGACCTAGCACAAATCCGGTCTGGCTGTCAGGAAACACAACTCGGTAGAAATTAGACGGAACGTCTCCTACGGACTTGTCCTTAAACCAGGTCTGCCCGTGGTCAGGGCTGTAGAGCAAATTACCGCCGCCGCCAGTCACCCACATGGCTTCCGGAGACTGGTAGGTAGCATCCAGCAGCCCCCAGCTGGTGGAGAATTCCGGCACGATCGCTTCACCAAAGTCCTCGGCGCTCCGGGAGTTGGCAAAGCGCAGCTGGCCCCCTTTAGCAATTAGCCAAAGCTTGCCATCCTGGTCGAAGCCCATATTCTGTAGTCGGCGGGAGCTGATGCGGTTATGGGGAGTCCATTCTTGATCTCCAGGAGCCCAGGTGGAGTAAAAATTTCCCCGAGACGATACGGCTACGTAGCGTCCATCGGCAGAGCGGGTCATATTGCGGACGACGCCAACCGCCCCCTCCACCATTGCCGACCAGTTTTTGCCACCATCTTTCGTCTGGTAGATGGCCCCTACGTCGGTGGCCATCTCGGCGGAATCATCGCCTAGGGCAGTAATCAGGAAAGGTTTCCCAGGCAGCTTTTCACTCAGGGGCACCCGCTCCCAGGTATCGCCGCCGTTTTGGGTGTGCAGCAAAATATTTGGAACCCCACTCACCCAGCCGTCATCACCGACAAAATCAACGGATGTGAAGGTATAGCCCTGATCCAGGTCAAGCTCTCGCTGGCTCCAGGTTTTACCCCCGTCATTAGTTTCGAACAGGCTGCTACGGCTACCTACTAGCCAGCCATGGCCGCTCTCGTTTCCCGTAAATGCCAAGTCTGAGAAGACAGCCTCCGTGGGTAGGGTCATGACCTGCCAGGGATGTTGCTCAGTATCGGGCAAAAATATATTTCCTGCGCAGCCAGCGGACAGTAGGGCGATCGCAACAACCGCCAGGAATTTCTTTAACAAATTAGAGATGGCGTTCATCATTTCAAACTAAGACATCCACGGAACTCGGGCAAACGAATTTATCTATCATCCCTAGTTCAACCCGTACAGGCTCAAGAAGAACAAAAATCCCAGGGCCAGGGCGCCAAAGATCAAAATGTTCTTTTGGCCTGGAGTTAGGGCGTTTACGCCTAACCCAAAATTGAGGTTTTCCTTGAAACCAGAGGGAGCCCCCAGCGGCCCCACGTTGCTAAACCGAGGCTTCGGAGCTCCACACACCGGGCAACGCCAGTTCGAGGGTAAATCGGCAAAGGCAACTCCCCGGGGGATATCGGCTTGGTCATCGCCCTTGGTGGGCTCATACCGATATCCGCAGGATCGGCATTCGAACTGATCCATCTCCTCTGGGGTCAGTGGCTTTTCCGCTTCAGCAGAGCCCTGATCGGGCCCCGGCTGTTCAGGCATTGCCCCTTCCGGAGAAACGGTATTAGCAGTGTCAGGTTCTTCAGTCATTACCTACTTCCGCAAACTCCCTGAACGCAAGCATCCTACACATACACGCTTTATATAGAAAAACTTAAAGTGTGCGTTCGTGAACAATTATGACACAGTCCGTCCATCCCTTCAGATGGTTATGGGCAGAGGATTTTATGCCTTTAGAAAGGCGATCGCCCCTTCGCTGCTCGGGATAGACAATGTAAACTAGAATTAAGCGTGAACCTAGAACAACGTAGAATCACTTAGCAGTTGCTCACCTTAAGGTAAAGGCCTAGTGTTCGTCCTAAGCGGCTACGAGTATTTTCTCGTCTTCTTGATTATCTGCAGTCTCGTCCCTGTGATTGCCCTGGTCTTGTCTCGGCTGTTGCGGCCTGTCCCTAGGGGGGCATCTCGGCGCACTACCTATGAATCCGGGATGGAGCCAATTGGCGGTGCTTGGATTCAATTCAACATTCGCTACTACATGTTTGCCCTGGTCTTCGTCATCTTCGACGTGGAAACGGTCTTCCTTTATCCCTGGGCAGTAGCGTTTAATCAACTCGGCCTGCTGGCATTCATCGAAGCTCTGATCTTTATTGCGATTCTCGTTGTTGGACTGGTTTACGCCTGGCGAAAAGGAGCACTGGAATGGTCATGAATCCCAGCCTACCGACCTCTGAGAACACCATGTTGTCCAATGACGAGCGACTGATGAACCCGGCAGGGCCGCCGCAGGTGACCCATGACCTCTCAGAAAATGTCATTCTGACAACGGTCGATGATTTGTACAATTGGACGCGACTGTCCAGCTTATTTCCACTGCTGTACGGCACAGCCTGCTGCTTTATCGAGTTCGCCGCTCTGATTGGCTCTCGATTTGACTTTGACCGCTTCGGCCTGCTGCCCCGATCGAGCCCTCGACAGGCAGACCTGATCATCACTGCCGGCACCATCACCATGAAGATGGCTCCAGCTCTGGTGCGGCTGTATGAGCAGATGCCCGACCCTAAGTATGTCATTGCCATGGGTGCCTGCACCGTGACCGGCGGCATGTTTAGCGTCGATTCACCCACGGCTGTGCGCGGCGTCGACAAGCTGATACCGGTGGATGTGTATATTCCTGGCTGCCCGCCCCGGCCTGAGGCGATCATCGATGCGATCATCAAGCTGCGGAAAAAAGTGGCGAATGAGTCTCTGCAGGATCGGGCTTATACCCAGCAGACCCATCGCTACCACACCAAAACGCATCAGATGAAGGCCGTTGCCCCCATCCTCACGGGCAGGTATTTGCGCTCTGAAGACCGTCAGACCCCGCCCAAAGAGCTGACTCAGGCCATGGGCATGCCCATGTCTCCCGCTTTGGAAACCGCTCAGGAGAAAGTAGATGGCTGAAGAAGAAACCAAGGCAAACGGCGCTGAGTCCCCCGAGGAAGAATCCGGCCCGATTGTTGAGGCCGGGGCAGTGTCTAAGTGGTTGAGTGAAAACGGCTTCGACCATGACATCATAGAGCCCGACCATCTCGGGGTTGAAATGATTCGGGTGGAAGCTCCGTTTCTTTTGCCCATTTGCACGGCCCTATATGGCTATGGGTTTAACTATCTGCAATGTCAGGGAGCCTATGATGCCGGGCCAGGTCAGGAACTTGTCAGTTTTTATCATCTGATTAAGCTCAGCGATGACGCCGATCGCCCTGAAGAAGTGCGGATCAAGGTGTTTTTACCCCGTGATAATCCTAAGGTGCCTTCGGTCTACTGGATTTGGAAGGCGGCCGACTGGCAGGAGCGCGAGAGCTTTGATATGTATGGCATTCTTTATGAAGGCCATCCCAACCTCAAGCGCCTGCTCATGCCCGAAGACTGGATCGGTTGGCCCCTGAGAAAAGACTACATTTCCCCCGATTTCTACGAGCTTCAGGATGCCCACTAGGCAATCTGCAGGTTCAAGCCGGTTAACGGAAAACAAACAAGGAGCGGCATCAATGCCGCTCCTTGTTTGTTTCTTATTGTTCAGGAGACTGCTTGGTATGGGGTGGCTCCAGGAGGGCTATCAGGTGGGGCAGCTCTGGCAAAATCAGCGCTGCCATGGCTAGCTTGACCGCTTTACTTGAGCCGGGCAGGGAAAATATTAGCTGGTTTCCATATAGCCCAGCGACGGCCCGGGAGGCGATCGCCCGGGAGCCAATTTCCTGATAGCTGAGCTGACGGAAAATTTCGCCAAAACCGGGCAGGGTCTTGGTTAGCAGGGCCGAGATCGCGTCGTAGGTGGTATCCCTGGGCGCAATCCCAGTGCCGCCGTTGAGGATGACCACTCGGATCTGGGACTGCTGACTCAAATCTTCAAGATGGCGTCGTATTTGCCCAGGCTCATCGGGCAGAATCCGATAGCTCCCCACGGTAAAGCCAGCCTGGTTGAGCATGGCTCGAATTAGCTGGCCGCTCTGGTCGGTTTCGGCGGTGCGCGTATCACTAACCGTAACGATGGCGCAGTCGGCAGTGGCAGCCATCTCATCATGGGGAATGACCATGGTTAGCTCTTAGAGAAGCCCAGGCCGTTTTCTTCGGCATAGCGGTTCATAAAGCGCATGAACCGATCCCATTCTTCAACGCTTTTCATCACAAATACGGCTTCGATGCCGGACGGTTCGCCGTTGATAAACTTGCCATTGACATCACGGCTGAGGAGTTCGCCCTCTTCGTCAATCAAGTACATGCCAGTGATTTCGACCCCGAGTTCGGGATCCAGCGCCTTAGGATTATCGAAGTAAAAGGTGGCAGTGCCATTAGTGCCATCAGGTGCACGGGTTAGGCGTACATCGGGCACGATCTCTTCTTTGACGCCACGGGCAAACTGAATCTCAGCCATGTCTGATTTCCTTAACAATGCTTCGCCATAGATTAGCTTTCTATGGTCTCATTTTATGGGAGTTCAGAACAGACTCAGGGGGATACCGGGGGACACCGCAACGCCCAGAGCCTTGGTTGATCTGAACCAAGACCAGCTTAAGACCTGCCGTTTTCTCCCCTCAGCAAAACTCCGCGACTGGACTTGGACGAGGGTTATTTCACGATGGACTGCTTTAACTAGTCGATGAAAAAGTCGATGAAAACCCTGACTTTCAGAGGAACATAGGTTCGAGACGGGTAAACCAGCCAGGCGGCGGTGTCAAAAGTGGTTGCCGTGACTTCGTAGCTGGGAAAGACATCGATTAGAGTGCCTGTCTGCAAATCGGCATTCACGATGCTCTGGGTGTGCTTACCCCACAGCACGGGCACCGTCACCCTGCCGGTGTAGTCCGATTGGTGACGCATCCCCGCGGCCTGTAAAACTGAATTGCAGCGGCAACTCCGCTAGTCAAACGCATAGGCAGCCATGCTGAATGCACCGTAGGTGAAGTTGTGATGGATTTGTCGTCCGGTTCCCCCTGCACCGAGGGCGACGAACAGGGGAAAGAGGTGTTCTTCGGTGGGGTGGTTTTTGCTGGCAAAGGGGGCGCGGTTGCGGTAGTTCAGCAGGCTTTGGATGTCTTTTTGGGCAATGGTTTCGGCTAGCCAGTCATCAAACTCGACGGCCCACTTGGGCGGCGGGGCATCGTAGCTGTCCCCGAAGGACCAGAGGTTGTGGGTAGCGGCTCCGCTCCCCAGGATCAAAACCCCTTCTTCCCGTAAAGGCGATAGGGCGTTGCCCAGATAGAGGTGGTGTTGCGGTGTGTCGTGGGGTTGCACCGAGATCTGCACAATAGGAATTTCACCGTTGGGATCTGCCAGCACCAGAGGCGTCCAAACGCCGTGATCATAGCCCCGTTTGTCATTGAACCGAGGGGTGAATCCGGCCTGGGACAACAGATCGGCAATCCGCTCAGCCAGTGCCGGTTCACCAGGAGCTGGGTGGGTGAGTTCGTAAAGGGACTGCGGGAATTCGCCAAAGTCATAGATGGTTTCAGGGTTGGCCGCTTTACTGATAGTCGGGTGAGCGGTTAACCAA
>PYEQ01000170.1 GCA_003017785.1 filamentous cyanobacterium CCP5
GCTGGGGCCGGTGGGACTGGCCTTTTTTACCTGGGACTACGGGGTCAAGTTCGGCAACATCAGAACCCTGGGGATTCTCTCCTATGGGGCACCGCTCCTGTCGACTTTGCTGCTGATTGTCTGCGGTCTAGCGGAGGCCAGCAGCACCCTCTGGCTGGCCTGCGGGTTGATCGTGGGAGGGGCATTGCTGGCCAGATAGATCAATCGCTTCGATCAAAGCCATCGGTGCCCTGTGCTACACCCGCTGACTTCCCGCTAGAATGGCCCCAGCTTTCATTCCCTAAGCCCATGATTAGAAACTGGATTGCCGCGATCGCTGCCCTCATCGTGCTGCTGGGCTTCCCCGCCAGCGCCTCGGCCCACATGGTAGAAACCAACTACGTCATGAATGATCTGCTGGAGTTTCAGTCCGCCTTCAGCACGGGCGAACCCCTCCAGCAGGCCACGGTTACGATCTACGCTCCCAACGACTCAGAAGAGCCCTGGATGGAGTTGACTACCGACGACGAGGGCCGCTTCGCCTTTTTGCCGGATCCCGCGATTCCTGGGGATTGGGATGTCTATATTCGGTTGGGCACTCACGAAGATATTTGGACGATTCCGGTCAACCCTGGCACAGGTGTTGACTTTGACCACATTGTTGACGGGAGTCAGGGTCATCCCACCATCGCTCACTGGCCTAGCCCCCACGGAGCGGGCATGATTGTGGCCCTAGGCGTGGCTGGTGTGGTGCTGACCACTCGACTGAGCGATCGCCTGAGAGCTTAGTCTTGTTTAATCACCAAGGGCGTAGGCGGGGCCTACCCCACTGGATAGGCCCCGCCTACAACGGGCCTTCCCCCTGAACGCCTTTGACGATGCGGGATAGCTCGCTCTTCTCGTCCACGGCGATGCGGGTAGGGGAACCACTGATGATCCGCTCCAGGTTGCGGAAAGAGTCTTTGATCTCCGGTCCCTTACCGCTAATGGTGTACTCGCGGATGCCCTTGTCGTGCCAGGAGCCGCGCATCTTAAACACGTTGATCGCCCGCGACATTTCGCCTCTCACCTCCACATACTGCAGCATCAAAATTGTGTCGGTGATGGTGGAAATGTGGGACTCAGTAATCGAGTGCAGCCCCATGAACTGCTCGGTGGTGTTGGTAAAGAAGCCAGTGATTTCCTCCTGCTTAGCAAAGCCGGTCACCCCAATCACAAATTGGCGAAAGGAGTTGTTGCTGACACCGCGATCAAGGGCCGACAGGGAGTCGATTGCCACCCGGGAGGGCTTGAAGTTAGCGATCTCGGTCTTGATGATTTGCAGATGGTCCTCGAGGCCCGCCGACTCCGGGTAGGCACAGATGATCTTCAGCAACCCGTCTTTCTCCATCTGCTCGAAATCGGTGCCCCAGGAAGAGGCGTTGCGGGACAGCTGAGCACGGGATTCTTCATAGGCAAACAGCAGGGCGCGCTCGCCGTTGACGCAGCCATTTTCTAGGAACTTGCTCACCAATAGGGTTTTGCCAGTGCCGGTGGCCCCCGTCGCCAAAATAATCGAGTCCCGGAAGAAGCCACCGCCGCACATTTCGTCCAGGGTTTCCACCCCCGACGACACCCGGGCGTTGGACGATCGCTGGGTCAGCTGCATCGCCCCCAGGGGGAAGATATTCATGCCTTCGTTGGTGATGGTGAAGGGGTATTCCCCTTTCATGTGGGTGGTGCCCCGCAGCTTCAAAATTTCCACCGTGCGACGGCGGCGCTCCCCCTCCAGGGCGTTGCGAAAAATCACCACGTTGTCCGAAACAAACTCTTCGACCCCAAACCGGGCCACCGGACCATACTCGTCTACCCGCTCGGTGGTCATCACGGTGGTGGCCTTCATCTGCTTGAGGCGGGCCACCAGGCGAAAGATTTCTCGACGCACCACCCCAGCCGCATCGTACTGCTGAAACACCGCCGTCACCGAATCAATGGAAACCCGCCTGGCTTTGTACTTGCGAATGGCGTACTGGATGCGCTCGATCAGGGCGGAGAGGTCAAAGTTGCCCACCACCTCCTGTCCTTCTGGATCCGGAGAGGCATCCAGGATAAACAGTTTGCCGTCGTCTACGAGCTTTTGCAGATCCCAACCAAAGCTCTGGGCGTTGATGATGATATCTTCAGGGGACTCTTCGAAGGTGACGAAGATGCCTGGCTCGTCAAACTGGGTGATGCCGTTATAGAGAAACTGGGCTGAGAAAAGGGTTTTACCGGTACCAGAAGTGCCGCTCACCAGCGTTGCCCGCCCCCTTGGCAGTCCTCCATGGCTAATGTCATCAAAGCCCTCAACCATTGTGCGGATTTTTTCCAGGCCGGTAGAGATGCTTGGATTGTGGTGTTCTCCCTCGGGTTGAGACATAGTGTTGGGCAAACTGTCAACTAAACTGCAATGCTCGGAATTGAAGTGCTTGGGCTACTTTGCAGCAGCAGTCTGCTCCTAAGCATAACCTCGATTGGCGAATTCCCTGTGGCCAGGATAATTCTTGTCAAAGGCCCCCTTAAGCATCGTCTTCACGCAGTTCATCGTAAAGTAAATCGAGGCCAATTAAGACCCGTTCGCGATCGGAAAGATCGCCAATGATTTTGCGTACCGGCGGCGGCAAAATTTTTGAAAGAGTAGGGGTGGCCAGGATCTTGTCCTCTTCGGCCAGCTGAGGGTTTTTGAGCACGTCGATCACCTTCAGGGCATAGACTCCCTGAAATTCCTTCTCAAGGATATTGTTAAGAGTTTTTAATGCGCGAATCGAATTGGGGGTATTCCCCGCGACATATAGCTTCAGGATGTAAGTCTTTTTGGCGGAACTCATCTGAGAAGAACAATAAGGGCAACAACGGGCAGCCGAACGGGAGCTTGGGCAGGATTCGACTAAATTCTACGACTCTCTGGGAATGGAGCGGCGATACATCTCACACAGATGGGAAATCACGTCGATCAAGGTGAGCCGATAGTCTAAAAGAATCTCTTCGCTGCGGCCTTCTAGCTTAAGCTGCTTAGCAAATTCATCCATGAGATTCATATGGATCTCCACCAGCTGGGACACGGATACGTCGGCGAAAAAGGCGATGTTAACGAAATCATCGATCCTATCGTTGAGGTCGGCTTCTTCAGAAAAGTACTTGAGAATGATCGCTCGGTAATCCCGAGCGAGCTGGGTGAGCAGTTCCTTTCGTTCTGACTGGCTCATATTTCGCAGGAACTGGTCGGAATTGCGCTTGTAGTAGATACCTAAGTAGCCTAGACGCTCTTTTAGCTTGTCGGTGAGCCGTTGCTGTCGCGATCGCAGCAGCATGCCATGGGAGGGCTTCAGACCTGGAATCGCTTCCGTCTGGTGGGGCGGCAGCTCTAAAAATTGTCGAATCGCCTGATCGGTATAGGTCTCAATCTGATCAAGACAATCCCGGGGGATCACTATCGTAGCCGGATGATAGATCTCATCTAGCCGTTTTGCTGTGGGGCGCTCCTCTGAAGCCATTATCAAAGCCGGCAGCAAAATACCCGCTTCTTTCAAATACCTCAGGCTCTCCATGGCAGCATCGGAGGAACCCACCATTAAGCAGTCGATCTGGTGGCGATGGTTGGCGACCCATGTGCCAAAGTCAACCTTACTTTTACCCCAATGAACTTCAAAGGGGCGATCTGCCAAAGCGTTCTCTAGGGCCTGGGAAAGGGTATCTGTCTCAATGAAAGTAGCCAATACAAGCTTGAGGGACAAGGACGAGCACCGTATTAAACCAGGCAGAGGATCGCCTTCTAACGGAAAGGCTCTACCATCTTAGATGACTCCGGCTAGCAACGGTCAACTTCGAGTGACCCTTCTGCCTGTTGCCCACCGGCCTGTGATTATGCCCAGAGCTTTGGCCAACCTCGCTGATTTTGCCATTGAGCTACCTGCCTGCTCCGTTGAGACCACTCTGTTTGAGGGAATTGCCCTCTGTGCCAAGCACCAGAGCGAATGGCTGCTGGTGTTGAATGCTCAACAACAGCCCCAGGGGGCCATGCGCCTAGTGCAACTGCTCTCCCGCTGGCAGGAATGCCGGACAGACCCAGGATTAGAGCCTTCGCCTTCCTCAATGCCTCCGCTAGAGCCGCTCCTGATGGGGTACCAGGGGGATCTGCTCTATCCAATTAGCTGGATGGGACTGGATCAATCTTTGGACCACCTGTGGCCCCAGCTGTTCAAGTCTCCCCATCGTCTTTATGGGGGGCAAGACGAAGCCGGATCCTACTACCTGCTAGATCGAGAAAGCATCCTGGCCTGGACCCTCCAGTCTAGACTCCAGTCCTGGGTCGATACAGATGGCAACGGCTCAGCCTCCTTAGATCGCTCCAGTATGGGGCCCCAGGAGGTGGACTGGCAGCTGATCGTCGATCGCCTCATTCTTCCCGCCAGTATCGAAAACCGGGGCGGGTTGATCGCCTGCAATCAGCCCTGGGGACAAACCTTCGCTGGGAAGGGCGGCCTGCCATCCCAGTTCCCGGCTTGGCAGTTTCATCGGTTACCGCTGCGGGCGGGGCCAGAAACCGCAGCGGCAGACCCCGCCAGTGGGGAGCTATGGCTGGTGGTGGCCTCCCCAGACGGACCGGACACCACCGTCCTGAATGGCTGGCTGGCTGGGGTCAGCCACGAACTCAAGTCGCCGATCACCTCTTTGTTAGGCCTGTCGACCTTGCTCATGGATGAGCGGCTCGGGCAGCTCAACCCGAAGCAGCACCACTATGTGGATTTGGTCCATCAGACGGTGCGGCGGCTGAATACCACGATTAATCATTTACTGGATTGGGTGCGCCTGGATTCCGGGCAGCTGAGTCTGCATCCGACCCGGGTGGATGTGCGATCACTGTGGCCAGAAGTGCTCCAGCAAATTCACGAACAGGGGTTAGGGCCGGCGATCGATCAGCTACAGACCATCGATTGGTTCGTGGCTCCGGAGGTGCAAACCGTCATGGCCGATTCGCTCAGGTTGCGGCAGATTCTCGCCCATCTGATTAGCTACTGCCTTTCCCGTAGTGACGGCCAGTGTCGCTGCACCGGCCGGGTTGAAGCCTGGGGGCACTGGGTCGGCCTGACCATCAGTGACCCATCGGTACTGCCGGCGTCCCAGCGCAGCCGCCTCTTTCATCCCCAGGGATTTAGCAGCGGCCTGTCCCGCCTGGAATTGGGACCGGCTTTAGCCTGGCATCTAGTGCGGCTCCACGGAGGAGATATTACCTTTACCTCATCGGTGGAAGCAGGCAGCCGCTTTACGGTGCTACTGCCAAGAGCGGAGGCAGCGGCAGACAGCGTGCTGCTGCTGCTGGTAGCAGATGATGGGGCGATCGCCGATCGGGTCATCCAGGCGCTGGCTCAGGGGAGGGCCCGCGTGGCGATCGCCCACTCACTATCCGAGGCCGTGGATAAGACCCATCGTCTGCAGCCAGCCGTTTTGCTAGTGGCAGCCGAGACCCTGACAGAGCGTGCCAATCCGGTAGCCTATCTGCGGCAGCGACTAGGGGCGTTTCCACCGGTTCTGCCCCTGGCTTCCCAGGCAGTTGCCGACGATGGGGTCGCCATCGAAAGCCTGGGATATCCCCTACCCGCCCCCCTCCAGACCGCCCTTGACCTGACTGCAGAGCAATCGCTGACCGTGCTGCATTTATGTGCCAATCTTGAGCATGCTTCTGGATCTCCGGTGCGAGATATCGGCAGCTGGCTGCGGCGCTACCACTGTCGGGTGCTGGAAGTCGATGATCCCTTCCAGGCCGATCTGCTCAGTCGAGTGTGGCAGCCCGATGTCGTGGTGTTAGATACCGATTTTCCCAATTCCCGGGACTGTATTGGCCAAATCAGTGAGCTGGCCTATCTGCGCCGCTGCCCCCTCGTGGTCTTAACCGCCGCCGCCGCTGCTGCCGCCGCCGAATTTCCTCAGCTGCGCTGGCGAGCCTACCTATCCCCCCATCTGGCGGCATCAGCCCTGGGATTAATGCAGGTGATTCGCGAGGCGATCGCGATCGAAGAATCTTGAATCGAAGTCTGTGCAACCTGATATTCTTCTAGGCGAACCTTTGGGATGACTTCCCGAGGTTGCTTTGGACAAACTTTGAGATAGAAGGAATCAGACCAATATGGCTAATCGACAAGCCCGCGATCGCGCGGTGAATTCAGCCGGCGGATTTATCCGTGACTTCAAGGAATTCTTGATGCGTGGCAACGTAGTTGACCTGGCGGTGGCGGTGATCATCGGCGGTGCCTTTGGTGCCGTTATCACCTCCTTTATTGGTGACATCATCACCCCTTTGCTGCTCAATCCCGCCCTCCAGGCTGCAGGGGCTGAAGATATCGCAGCCCTCACGTTCAACGGCATCAAGTACGGCCTGTTTTTGGCCGCTGTCCTCAACTTTGTCGTGATTGCGTTTGTCCTGTTTCTGATCATTCGCGCCTTTGAGAAATTCAAGCGTAAGCAAGAAGTCGAAGAGGCGGAGGCCCCGGCGGAGCCTTCCATCGAAGAGAAACTCAACACGACGCTGATCGAACTGACGGCGGTGATGGAGAGAAAACTATAGCTTCGAGCCTGCCTTAGAATTTTGATGTTTGCTTTGGTCGGGTAGAGTAGGGCATAGGCAATCGCTAAAATGTCCAGCATTGACAGCCTACCCGACACAATAGGCCATGGCACCTGTGCATCCAGGCCTTCGAATTGGGGGTTTGGGGCAGTCGGAAGATTATTCTAATGGCGGCTTCGCAGGGCTAAATTGAGCAAGGAGATAGGGCCAGCGGCATTGGGCCGATTCTATCCATCAGGGGCCATCGCTGCCGTCGACCATCTCCCCGATTTAACCAAAATTTTCCCGAAAATTAATCCTAGAATGGCGGCTATTTAACCTGTCCCGCAAATGATGGTAGGTGATCTAGGCTACTAGATTTCAGTGTTCTAGAAGTATAGACCTCTGGGTTTCCCCGGTGGTGAATCGGCAAGGAGAACTTTCTTCCTTGGGAGCAGAACACTGATGTCATACGCCCTGAGATCACGATCAACTCGGACAATCCTGAGGTACATGACGTGTCTGCACCATCTTTGCCCAAACGCTCTGCTTTCCTAAGCGATCGCCCCCATCATGGGTTTATCGATCTCCTAGAGCAGCTTTATCAGGAGCGAGCGTTGAACCCCTTCCCCGCTGGGCGAGCCATTCCCTTAAGGGCAGACGAAGTTTTAGTGATTTGCCGCGGCCTCGTCCAGCTATTCACCATTCAGCAAGACGGCAGCGAGACCCTGCTGGGCATCGCCGGCCCCTCCATGCCGATTGGGCTGCCGCTGACCACCGTCGAACCCTACTGGGCAACCGCCCTTACCGACATTGATCTGCTGATGTTGCCCATGGCCGAAATCGAGTCCTCCCCGGTATTGACGGTAGGGCTCTTTCGAAATTTGCTACTGCGTTTGCAGCAGACGGAGGCCTGGCTAGCTCTGTCCGGCAGGCGCCTCGTCGCTGATCGCCTCAAGCAGCTGTTACTGCTGCTGGCCCGAGATTTTGGTCAGGTTGAGCCCGGTGGTATTCGCATCCCTATACGTCTGACCCACCATCAGCTGGCCACTGCCATCGGTACGACCCGGGTGACGGTCACTCGCCTGCTAAAAGACTTTAAGGACGAAGGATGGATGACCGTCGAACAGCGCAATTTCGTGCTGAATACCGATCGCTCGGTCTCTAAAGCCTTCAGCACCCTGCTATATGCACCCTAGCCGGTCTGGGCGATCGCATAGTAGCCCTGATACCAATCCACGAATCGCTGAATGCCGACTGCGATTGGGGTGCTAGGCTGAAACCCCGCATCCCTCATCAGCGCTTCCACATCGGCATAGGTGGATGGGACATCTCCCGGCTGCATGGGCAGCATAATTTTCTCAGCCTTTTTGCCCATGGCCTGCTCAATCACCTGGATAAAATCCAGAAGGGTGACCGGGCTGTGGTTGCCAATATTGTAAATTTTGTATAGAGCATTACTCTGGCTGTCCCCCGTTTGAGTGGTCTCAAGGGTTGGGGGAGTCGGCATCAGCCGGAGAATTCCCTCGACGACATCGTCCACATAGGTGAAGTCTCGCCGCATCTGGCCATGGTTGTAGACCTGGATGGGCCGACCTTTGGCGATCGCATCAACAAATTTGAAATAGGCCATGTCCGGGCGACCCCAGGGGCCGTACACCGTGAAAAACCGCAGCCCGGTCATGGGAATCTGGTAGAGGTGGCTGTAGGCATGGGCCATCAGCTCATTAGCCTTTTTGGTCGCCGCATAGAGGGATACCGGATAGTCTACGTTGTCTTCCACGGCGAAGGGCACCTTCCGATTGGCGCCGTACACCGAGCTAGAAGAAGCAAACAGCAGATGCTGAATCTGGCTGTGGCGACAGCCCTCCAGTACATGCAAAAATCCCACCAGATTGCTGTCGGAATAAGCATAGGGATTCTCAATGGAGTAGCGTACGCCTCCCTGGGCAGCGAGATGAACCACGCTGTTAAAAGAATTGCTGCGAAATAGCCGTGCTGTAGCGTCACGATCCGCTAAATCCAGCCTTTCAAAGGTGAAATTGGGGCAGCCTTGGAGCTGCTTGAGGCGATCCCGTTTGAGCTGAACGTCGTAGTAGGTGTTGAGATTGTCGACGCCATAGACCCGATGCCCTTCAGCTAGCAGACGC
>PYEQ01000171.1 GCA_003017785.1 filamentous cyanobacterium CCP5
ATGCACCTGTCTTTAGGGTAGGACGCGCTCATTTCTAGACGGTTATTATTAAGTGCAGCGTTACAGAGCATTGGTATCACCATCAACAAAGTTTTTAGCAGCTTGAATCCGGGAGTGCTGAAGCAGAAGGTGGAACACACCTACGACGAAACGGTAGCCGGGATCTTCCCGCTGTCAGAGGAAATTGTACAGCTTGCTAGCGAAGGGGTGTTTTGCACCAAATTTCCTGACCATCCTGTGAGCCTGGAATTCCGTAAAGTCGCTCAGCAAATCACGGAGGGATAAACCATGACTAATCTTGGTAATATGCAGTCCCTAACGAGTTCGATTACGGCGGTGACGTCGCCCTTTCGACGCTACCTCAGTGATTTGCATGAAAAGTATCAGGCGTTTGATGAAGGGGCTGTCGCCGACTATATTCCAGAACTGGCCCTGGCAAAGCCGGAATGGTTCGGCATCTGCGTAGTGACGAAGGCAGGGCAGGTGTTTGAGGTTGGAGACTGCGACCAGTTATTCACAATTCAGTCCATCTCCAAGCCCTTTGTTTTTGGTCAAGCGTTGGAAGATCACGGACGGGAGTATGTCAATAGCAAGGTAAGCGTTGAGCCGACCGGAGAAGCATTCAACTCAATTGTGTTGGATGAGGAAACAAACCGTCCCTACAACCCAATGGTGAATGCAGGGGCGATCGCGACCACCGACCTCATCAAAGGTGCCAACGGCACCGAACGGCTGAAGCGAATGTTAGCCATGTTCAAGCGCTACACCGGACGGGATCTTGACATCAACGTGCCGGTGTTTTTGTCTGAGAAGGCAACGGGCTTTCGCAATCGGGCCATGTCCTACCTGATGCTCAACTTTGACATGGTTAGCGACAAGATTGACGAAACTCTGGATCTCTACTTTCAGCAGTGCTCAATCATGGTCAATGCCCGCGATTTAGCGATGCTGTCGGCAACCCTGGCCAATGGCGGTGTTAATCCGGTAACCCAGGAGCGGGCTCTCGACGAACGCTACGTGCAGGACGTGATCAGCATCATGATGACCTGTGGCATGTACGACGGTTCGGGCGAATGGGCCTATCGCGTTGGTATGCCCGCTAAAAGCGGTGTTGGCGGCGGTATTACTGCCGTAGCACTAGACAAGCTGGGCATTGGTACCTTTTCTCCTTTACTGGATGCGAAAGGTAACAGCGCTCGGGGCATTAAGGTCTGCAAAGATTTATCCCAGGATTTCGGCCTGCATTCCTTCAATGTCGCTACTCCTGAACGAGAACTGGCCGGATGGATTGCCGGAGAAGAGGGGCTGGATGACTGGTAGACTCTGCTCCGAAGTCTACGCAGGTTCCCTGTTCTGTTTTTCTGAGCTGACAACCCAATCCCTCCAAGCCCATGGCCCCATCCTCTGTCAAAAAGCTGCCCCTCCGGATGACCTTCATCGTGCCGTTTGTGCTGCAAATTATTGCGGCGGTGGGGCTGACCGGCTGGCTGTCCTTTCGCAACGGGCAGAGAGCCGTTAACGACCTCTCTAAACAGCTACGGGCTGAGACCACTGCCCGAGTCGAGCAACAGCTCGACCAGTATTTGAGAACGCCTCATCTGATTAATCAAATTAACGCGGACGATTTACGCATCGGCAAGCTCAGCCTGGAAGATATTCCCCAACTGGAGCGCCATTTCTGGCAGCAAATTCAACGATTTCCCTCTGCCAGCTACATCTACATGGGCACCCCCAGTGAAATTTTCAGTGGGGCCGAGCAGGTGCCGGAAAAGTTGCCCAACGTGGCCTACTGGACTGGGGAGTCACCCCAGGGCATTTTTGAGACTTATGCAACCGATGATCAGGGCTATCGGCGAGAACTGGTATCAGAGGTAGAGGGCTATGACCTCCTGGGGCGGCCCTGGTACCAGGCGGCGGCGCAGTCAGGTGCACCTGTGTGGGGTAATATCTATGTCTGGTCGGCTCCATATCCTAACGTGGCGCTGCCAGCGGTGCAGCCCATCTACGACAATAACGGCACCCTGGCGGCGGTTTTTTCGGTGGATATCTCGCTACTGGCCATCAACGACTTTCTCAAAACCCTTGAAGTCGGTGAGACGGGCGAAGTGGTGATCCTGGAGCGAGACGGGCTGGTCGTGTCTTCTTCTACCGAGGATCCGCCGTTTTTGGAGGTAGAGGGCGAACAGCAGCGGCTCCAAGCAGCCCAGAGTGAAAGTTCGCTGATTCAGGGAACGGCCCAGTTTCTCAGCCAGAACTACGAGAGTCTGGAGGCGATCGATCAGCCTCAGCAGCTTAGCTTTGAGTTGAATGGAGAACGGCAGCTGCTTCAGCTTACCCCTTATCAGGATGAGTACGGCCTGGACTGGCTAATTGCCGTGGTGATTCCTGAAGCTGACTTTATGCAGCAAATCCATGCCAATACGCGCAATACCCTGCTTTTGTGTGTCGGGGCATTGGGGACGGCCATCGTGGTGGGCATTCTCACGACCCGCTGGATTACTCGCCCCCTTAAGCAGATTTCTGAGGCATCGAACCAGCTGGCCCAGGGCAACTTGAATCAGCAGGTCGCCCCCAGCAATATCCGTGAAATCAATACCCTGGGGAAGTCCTTTAACTCGATGGCAGGTCAGCTTCGGCAGTCCTTCAGTGCCCTGCGGCAAAGTGAAGAGCGCTTCCGAGGGCTAGTGGATAACGTGCCAGGGGCTATCTATCGCTACTGCTGCGAGGGCGACGGGATGATGGACTACATCAGCGACGCGATGCAAGACATCTCCGGTTATCCGGCTCGGGAATTTATTCATAACCAGGTCAGAAGCTACTCCAGTATCGTTCATCCGGAGGATCGTGACATGGTTAAAGTGGTGGTGGAGCGAGGCATAGTCAACCGCGAAGCGTTCGTGCTGGACTATCGCATCCAGCACCGCGATGGTCGTATCCGCTGGGTGTATGAAAAGGGGCAGGCGGTGTTCCAGACCGATGGTCAAACTCCCTTATTCATCGATGGCGCAATTTTTGATATTACTGAGCGCAAAGAAGCCGAAGAAGCGCTGCGCCAGAGCGAAGCCACTAATTCTGCCCTCGTATATGCTATTCCTGACTTGCTGCTGCGGGTGCGACGCGATGGTTCCTACGTGGGGGAGGCCATTGGTACCCACCGATTTAAGCTAACGCCAGGGGCTAAATCGGTGCGGGAAGCGCTGCCGCTCGCTCTGGCTGAGCAGCAAATGTTCGCTATCGAAAAGACTCTACATACGGGTGACTTGCAGATGTACGAACATCGTTTGCTGGTGGACGGCGAAGCCGTGGATCAAGAGGTACGGGTGGTCAGCATTGGGGCTGATGAGGTGCTGGTAATGGTTAGAGATATCAGCGATCGCAAGCGGGCCGAAGAAGCCCTGCGCATCACCGAAGAAAACTACCGCAGCATATTTGAAAACGCCCTGGAAGGCATTTTCCAATCATCTCCGGACGGCTATTTCATCAATGTTAATCCAGCTCTAGCCCGCATATATGGCTATGATTCGCCTGAGGAAATGCTTCAGAGTGTTACCAATATTGGCGAGCAGCTCTATGTTGATTCGGATCGACGGGCCGAATTTCGGCGGCTAATTGAAACCCAGGGCACGGTCAAGGACTTTGAATACCGCTGTTATTGCAAAGATGGCAGCATTATTTGGACGCAGATTGACGCTCGGGTCGTTACCGACAGCACTGGCAAAGTGCTCTACTACGAGGGTATCGTTCAGGACATCACCGATCGCAAACGCCGGGAAGCAGACCTGAAGCGACAGTTAGAAGACCTGCGGATTGAAATTGACGAGAAGAAACGCAAAGAAGAGGTGGCAACACTGACTGCCAGCGGCTATTTCCAGGAAGTGCAGCAGGAAATCGCCGAGGTAGATCTGGACAAGTTTTGGAGCTAACGCTCCGGTTCACCCGTGGCAGATAATTTCACTATATTGGCTGATCAACTGTACTCTATCGGTGCAACCGGATAGTAAGCAGCGATCGCAGCAGTTCGAGGAATTATTATGTCCCGTGCGGGAAAAATGCTGGATTTTCTTGCGTCAACCCAGTCTACAGCGACGCGCGATTGCACTAGATTAGACATCACCCGTGGGGCGATCGCTACTGCCTTATCAGTCGGATTCATTTCTCACCCCAACCGCACAAATAATTCATCGTCAAAGAGCAATCGCCCAGAAAACTTGAAACGATGGGAAACTCCCTCGGTCCGTCAGCATTTCCTGACTCAGGCTCGTAATATTAACCCCAAAACTCATCCAGATCCAAGTCTACCAACTCCTCCTGTATTTCTTGGAAATAGCCACTGCGTATAATTTGAGAAACTTCCCGCGCCCGTTTCACCTGATTAATTTCTACTTTTAAGTTAGCGACCTGTTGCTGAAATCTGGCCTCCCGCTCAATGACTGTTTGTGCGGCATGCTGAAAGACACGAGCAAGCTGACCCAACTCATCAGAGCGCTTAGCAATTTCATTCAAGTCTTCAGCTGTGAAATTGCCTTCTTCTAAAGCCGCAGCAGACTGGGTTACTCGATTAACGTCAATTAAATACTCGTGCATTTTTTGGTTAATGCTAGCCAATTCATCTAATGCTAGGCGTAGCTCTAGCTGGTTGATGACCTGCTTAGCAAGGATTCTCAGAGCTTCTGCTTGGTAAGGTGTAAGCTGACGAGAAACGCGATCAATAACACAGATAGTCCCCAAGGGATAGCCCTCGGATGTGACTAAGGGAGCGCCTGCGTAAAACCGAATGTGGGGACTATCGGTAACTAATGGATTCTGTGCAAATCGTTCGTCATCTAGGGCATTCGGAATAATCAGCAGATTATCTGGCTGCAAAAGTGAATGAGCACAAAAACTCATTTCTCTAGAGGTTTCATCCGCAGCAATTCCGCATTTTGCCTTGAACCATTGTCGAGTTTCGTCTACGAGCGAAATCAATGCAATTGGGCTTTGGCAAATTTGGGATGCCAATGTCGTGAAATCGTCAAATGCTTGCTCTGTAGCAGTATCAAGAATTTTATACCGATAGAGGGCTGCAAGTCGTTCTTCTTCATTGGCTGGCAGATTTGCTACCTGCATTTGAAATCTCCGAGCAGAAAGCGAATCACCCCCTATCGTATCATTGGCCCGTTCTATTATTTCTGACAATTCATCCTTCTAAATTGCGATCGCTTGCCCCCTACCTATCGCCAAGCGCCACGGGTTAGTTATCTCTTCTCAGCATTTTAGCTTCACGTATCCGTCTTAGCGGTTTAGGTTAGGAGTTGCTGAAATCTTTGCATCCCAACCAAGCGACTCAGGTCAATCCGCGTCCTTGCTGGGTAGTGCTAGGTTTTACACAGCAGCTAGTAGGGTGGGCATTGCCCACTGCTCATAATCAGCAATCAACGAGTGAATAAATCAAGGTTTTGCTCAGCAAAACTTTAACATTAAGATACTCAGGGGGATAACTCTTAATTAGAGAGAATCATTCCACCTAACTCCCCTATACGGGTGAATAGGCGGAAAATCGTCTATCTATATGCCCTGTGAGGGTGATTAGGTGGAAATTAGTCTACCTAATCACCCCATATAGCTGTTTAGGTGGAGCGATTCAGTATAACCAGCCTTCAAAAAGGGAGTCGAGCCCTTTTTGGGAGACTCATGCGTTGTTGTTTTTCCTAAAAAAAAGAGGCGGAGTAGGCATTGCTGCCCACCCCGCTTTTAATCACCTCACTTCTGTAGCCATGCGTTTCGTATGTACGGTGATAAACTCTCCCGTTCTCCCAGTCTCCTGGGGTTGACTCCAGGAATTGGCATCAGCGATGCCGTTGGTGGCAAGTCTGCCGATCATGCGTCTTAGGGTTTCCACATCTCCGAGCATAAAGATGCGGAGAACGCTCTGATCGGGCGGGGGGAGGGGAAACGATCGCTGCCCCTGACTCACAGGCTCATTAGTTGAACCACTCTCAGAATGTTGAAACATCTGCTTTGTCCTTTTTATCGGTTGTAGGAAAAGCAGGGGTGACACACCAGAATCCCTGGAGAGTGATAGCAGGGACTCTGAATCCTAAAATGAACCCAGACATTCCCGACTACCTTGTCTAGTTGGGGATGTTCAGGGGAGGATTGAAGGTTCCAGCTTCTTTCCTTCCCGCCTAGCGTTCATCCCTGCCAATCAAGCAATACTCCACGGATCCTCAGGATTCAACCGTAGAAATAGATTGGGTATTCCCTCAAACGCGGGATGATCCCAGCGCTTCGATGTCGACAAAACAACCTACTAGCTGCATAGCTTTCCTCCAGACCCGAGCCCCATGGGTTTATTCGGTTGGCTTATGTATTAAGGGCAAAGATATAAGCAAATGCCACAAATGCTTAAGCAAAAGCCGCAAATGCTTAAGTCAAAGCCGCAAATGCTTAAGTCTTAAGGGCTTTGGCGATAGAACTAGCCCGAGACAGCTAAGTCCTGCACTCGTCGCGAATCAAGAGCGATCGCCCCAGGGAGAAACACCATGTCGATACTCGTCAAATCCATCGGTGCCATCGTAGCTGTAGTGGTCCTGGCCTTCGGGGCCGGATTTCTGTTGCCCAGCCAGGTCCATGTAGAGCGCAGCATTCTCGTCGATGCGCCGCTCGCAGCTGTATTCTCTAAAATCAGCGACTTCCAACAGTGGGATGCCTGGTCCCCCTGGGCCCAACTCGATCCTGACGCCTCCATGACCATCTCCGGCTCTGGGGTCGGCCAAACTATGAGCTGGTCCAGCGAAAATCCCCAGGTCGGCGAAGGCACTCAAGAGGTCGTGGCCCTAGAGTCCCCCAACTACCTCAAGACCCACCTCAACTTTGGCCACCAAGGGGGGGCGGATGCGGCCTTTTCCCTGACTCCCGAAGCCGATGCCACCCGCGTCCTCTGGTCCCTCGACACAGACATGCGCGAAGGCGTGCCCCTGCTGGGCCAGCCCCTCAGCACCTACTTTGGCTTCTTTATGGACTCGATGATCGGTACAGACTACGAGACAGGGTTGCAGAATCTCAAGCAGGTCGTTGAAGCTCAAAATCAAGCTTGAAATCAATCGGATGGTTCTTCGCAAGGGCCAGTTTCCTGACCTAGACTAAAATTCCTTGGCCAGCCGACGAAATTCCCGAGGTCACCTATGGCTTTTGTTTCTGTGACGCGCCTCCACCTGCGATCGTGGATCTATCTGCCCCAGTTTATTCTCTACTCCAACCGGGCCCTGCGGCAGGCCAAGGAAGCCCCCGGCAACCTGTCGGCTCAGGTGCAAAAAACTGACGGCCTCGCCTTTTGGACCCTGACCGTATGGAAGCACAATAAGGCCATGGGTCAATACATGCGATCGGGCGCCCACAAGCAGGCCATGCCCAAGCTCGCCAACTGGTGCGACGAAGCCGCCACCGTCCACTGGACCCAGGACAGCCCAGAGCCCCCCACCTGGTCAGAAGCCGCCACCAAACTCAAAGCCGACGGCCACCTGGTCAGCGTTAATCATCCAGCCCCTAGCTACGAAACCGGCGAGATTCGCGTGAGTTGAGGTAATAGTGGGGGAGAAGGAAGGGCGTGCCCTGAGCGGAGTCGAAGGGCACCGCCTCATCGCCCAAGCACCTCAACTCATCACCTCCCAATCACCTCGGAGGTCGTCGGATCGTAAACGACTCAAAGGACGGGGGCTCGCTGCGAGAGGGCATCAGCTGACTGCGGCGCATGGGCGATCGCCGCCCCAGACTCACATTTAGCTGCCCGCCCACCAGCAGCATCAGGCTGTTGCCGTAGACCAACGCCACCCACAGCAGCAGGGTAGCCACCGCCGCGACCCCGGTGGCCGAAGTCAGCCTCGACCCGGCCACCGCTAGCAGGGCCAGACTGCCGAGGCTAGTGGCTCCGGCTAGCAAGGCTCCGGGCAGCCAGGCAGATTCTGGCAGCCAGCGCCCTGGGGTTAGCCGATACACGGCCCCGTAGCCCGCCGCAAATAGGCCCAGAGCTGCTCCCCAGCGGAGGAAAATCCCTAGGCGCCCACCCTCTGCTTCAGCAATCAGGGCTAGGCCCAGCCCGATCGCGCTCAGCCACAGCAGGCTTTGCAGGGGGCCCCGCAGCCACACCATCAGCCGCGACGGCGATCGCTGCCCCAGGGGAAAAATCCGCCGGAGGATCCGACTGCCGCAGTTGAGGGCGGCGGTGGTACTCCACCAGCAGGCAACCACCGCGATGATCACCGTCTTCAGCCCAGGGGCCTCGGCGGGTAGCTGAAAGTCCAGAAACGGCAGCAGGTTGGCTATATGGCTAGCGGCCCGGCTCAAAAGTCCCTGAATGGGGATAGCCTGGCTTGCCGTGGCCCACAGGGCAATCAGCCCGCAGAGCTGAGCAATCAGGGCGCCAAAGGCGATCGTCACCGCCTGCCGCGCCAGGCGCAGCTGCTGGCTGGTCAGAATCACCTCTGAAAAGAGGCGCCAGCGGGGAGCCGTTACCGGCAGGCGCAGCACGCGCAGTCGGGGCCGTTGCCAGGGTCGTACCATGCCTATCTCAGTCGGGGGGCTAAATCCAGGGGAGTCGCTTTCGAGTGTATCTACCCAGCCCGAGTTTGACACCTATTCCCGATACACAGGCAGGGTGAAGTAGAAGTAGCTGCCTTCCCCCGGCACCGAGTCCACCCAGATC
>PYEQ01000172.1 GCA_003017785.1 filamentous cyanobacterium CCP5
TAATTATATGGGTTGTCGGCTTCCTTATGATGATACTTATATTTTAGAGCTGATTTCCTAAGACGACCAGGATCGCCTGATTAAAGGACTTTCAGGATTTCGGCTTCTGAGTCGCTCGAATCCATGAAAGCCCTGCCACATAAAGGATTTAATGCCCTTAAGATTTGCTTTAGAAACTAGCTCTTAAAGCCAGTGGTGATTGAAAGGAATGTTTGGATAGGTACTAACGTGATTATCCTCTCAGGCGTCACCATTGGAGAAGGCGCTATAGTTGGAGCTGGTGCTCTGATTACAAAATCAATTCCCGCCTTAGCAATCGTCGGCAATCATCACCCAAGAATTATTAAGTATAGAGATAAAGACCACTACAAACTTCTAGAAGAGAAAAGAGCCTATGGTGGCATTTCTGGAAGACCCATAGAATACTAACAGGGTTAACGTCTTTAACCGAGAAGAGATTATGAATGATATTAAAGGTCGTATTTTTATCGTAGGCTGTCCACGCTCTGGAACGACTCTCTTACAGAGTCTAGTTGCATCTCATCCGCAAATTCAGTCGTTTCCAGAGTCAAAGTTTTTCAACACTCTTGTAACTCCAGGCTCTCGACGCAGCAAACTGGGCTTGCCAACAACAGTAGCCAGAAAAGGACTGACTCAATTCTTAAATGATATCGGTCATCCTGGAACCAAAGAGGTAATAACACCTCGGACTATCTTTCTTATCCAGTATGTTAATGCTTTTGTCAAAGTTTTAGACAGTATCACCTTAGAGAAAGGAAAGATTTGCTGGCTAGAAAAAACTCCATCCCATATACAGCGAATTAACTTCATTGAGAAGTTTGTCTGCGACCCAAAATTCATCCATATTGTTCGTAATGGTGAAGATGTGGTTGCCTCTCTATATGAAGTCTGCAAAAAATATCCTGATGTTTGGCAAGGACCTAGGAGCATCGAACAGTGCCTAAACCGCTGGATAAATGATGTTCGAATTACATCCTGTCACTTACATAAGCAAAACCATCTTCTTGTGAGATATGAAAGACTTGCAGAAAACCCTGTTGATGAAACCAAAAGAATACTGACCTTTATTGGTTTGTCAACTGATGGCTTTGACTTGCAAAACTATAAATCATCTGCCAGAGGATTTATGAGAGAACATGAAGAATGGAAGCTGTCTGTCACTGAAGATATACAGCTAACCAAACACAAAAAATTCTTTAAGATTTTCGACGAAAGCCAAAGAAAGTTGATCGCTGAGAAAGTCTCTAAAATCAATGCAGATGAATTGACCCAAGAAATAAGCGCTTCCATTGACACAGATTGTTGTGTGATTTAAGCGCTATTTGATTTTTTCGCTCTTGATCAGACTTTAATAGAACAGGAAAAAACTTCCCCTCTCTTCTTTCTGGTCAAAATAATTTTGATCGTTTATGCGGGTATATAGCCTCGCTTCGCTACAATAATAAAACTTTAAGTTTTTCGTTGTAGCCTGAGTGTTCTCTAGTTCTGAACATTGGTAATTCAAGACGTTTCACTATGATTATTATTAGCGCTGGTTTTAGGAAATCTGCTAGCACCCTAATTTACGATTTCGAAGTTGGCCTAATTGGGAAATTTTCCAACAGAAAAGGACAAAAAGAATTAGAAAGATTCTCAACGGGAAGGGGCAGAGCTTATCGCGGAAGACTTGATCTAAAAACGTTCCTTATCTTGCTTTACATAAACTTTCGGCATGGCGATGTGGTCTTGAAGACCCATGGATCTCCGACCTTTTTTATTGAATTGCTGATCAGTTTAGGCTTGGCAAAAGCAACCTACACCTATCGAGATCCTAGAGACGTTATCTTGTCGATGATGGATCATGGAAAAAGAACGCGGGAGAAAGACGTACACGGGGAAAATACCAAGCTTAAGAAGGGGTTCAGCGATGTTTTTTCGCCAGAAGATACAATGCCCTATATCAATGAAGATATCCAAGCTTGGTATAAATGGAGCAGCTTAAAGAATGTCTTGACCATTGAATATGAAAACTTAATGGCCAATAAGGAAAAAGAGTTAGGTGAAATCGCATCCTTCCTAGGCTTCGAGGGTAAAGAAGCCGATCTAGAGGAGCTTGTGCAGAAATATAGCAACTTCAAGAATAATAATTTCAATAAAGGAGAGGCAGGTCGTTATCTTTCTGAAATGTCTCCGGATAGCCTTGAGTATCTGAAGAAGTATATAGGGAATGATCTAAAGAAAATGGGATACAGTATCAACTAAATTTGAGTTTGTCTGGGCTTGGTTCCTCGGCTAAATCGATTTGTACAATGGTTTGAGGTTTGAGGAATTTAAGTCGAGTGGCTTAAGAAAGATGCGGCTCTGATTGATGTAGTTGATCTGCTATGCTCCAAGGTCGCTTAAGAATTTTATGATTTATTCCTTCTGAATTAGTCGTCAATGCTCTACTTGCCTCGTATGTCCATGCGATTTTTAGTTGATGCTACTAAGGGAACTACTAAATGCATAACCCTAAAGTCTCTGTAATTATTCCTGCACATAATGACTCTGAACGACTCAGGATTTGCCTGCGAGCTCTGGCTGGCCAGAGTTATCCAAGATGCTCGTATGAAGTAATCGTCGTAGACAACAATTCCCAGGAAGATGTGAAGGGTGTTGTGTCTGAATTCATGGATGTGACTTATAGCTTTGAGGGAAGATGCGGGTCTTATGCTGCCAGAAATAAAGGTATAGCCCTGGCAAGTGGTGAAATAGTAGCATTCACTGATTCAGATTGTGTTCCAAGTTCGGATTGGCTAGAAAAAGGAGTTTCTGCTCTTCAAAAGCATGAAAAATGTGGATTAGCAGTCGGCAATATTGAACTTTTCTTTAAGGATCCGAATAAGCCAACCGCAGTTGAACTCTACGAGAGCGTGACCGCATTCAAGCAAAAAAAACATGTTGAACTCAACCATTGGGGGGCAACTGCGAACATCTTTACCTACAAATCTGTAATAGCTCAGGTGGGCACCTTTGATAGCACCCTCGAATCTGGTGGAGATGTCGAGTGGGGCCAGCGAATCTTTGCGGCTGGATATGCCCAGGTTTATGCAGAAGATTGCATCGTTCGTCACCCTGCCCGTCATTCGTTCCGGCAGCTTAGCAAAAAGATGGTTAGAGTCGCGGGAGGTCGTCATGACTTAAGACAATCCGCTGATAAATATCCTCATCATCAAGCTGGATTTAAGGATGATGTGCTGAGCGCAGTAGCCCGAGCTTTAAGACCTCCGATTAAGTCCATGATTTGGGTTTTCTCAAACGAAAACCTAAAAAACCTGGATGAAAAGCTAAAAGTACTGATCATTTTACTGTTAGTCAGGTACGTCAGTGCTTGGACTAATGTCCGACTGTCGCTAATCTCTAACTTCACTAAGTCAAAGGCATAGATAGTCTTAGATGCCTTAAAAACGAAATTCAGATTATGCATATTATTATTACCTTCCCATCCGCGCATACGAGCCCAGGGGGTGGTGCCCGTAGCTGCTTACAGATTGCGCGTCATCTAGAGAAAATAGGCATCGATGTTACTCTAATGCCTATTGGTAGTCAGCCTCCAGGTCTTCTTCCAAACAGTTCTATTCCTGTAAAGCCTATACAACTAAACCGGTATCATTATTTTCTGACTAGTTTAGCCGTCTTGGAAGGCGTTAAAAATGTAACCAGAGAGAAGCCCGTTGATGCTGTTCTCTGCTGGGATTGGGAGGCCGCTTTTCTCATCCGATATTTGCGAGAAAATAAAATAGTATTTGGCATGATAGCTGCCTATCCATCCTATGAAGAGTTGATGCATCGTAGCCAGAGATATAAGTGGCTTGTGAAAACCGCCAACAGCTGGTTCCGGTGGCGGCTATTTAAACAAGCCAACGTGGTTTTTGTTTCATCCAACTATACAAAACAAGAACTTATCAGCCTGTTCGGGGTTTTACCTGAAAAGGTTTTCATCACCTATCGCGGAATTGATCCTATCTTTCATCAAGCTGAAAAGGCTGCCTCAGGCAATATCAAAAACCTGATCTTTTACGGTTCTTTAGCGCCTATCAAAGGCCTTCTTGATGTCATTCAAGCTTTGGGACTAGTCGCTAAAGGGGGCAATAGAGACTGGAAGCTGAGGATAGCTGGTTGGGGCGATGAAGATCGAGTCAAACGCACTGCGGAAAAATGTGGCATCGCTGAGAATATCCAACTACTCGGCACGTTAGATCCAACCGAACTCATCAACGAGATGGCCTGGGCTGATTTAGCCGTTCTGCCATCCCAAGCCGAATCATTTGGCCGATCAATTGCTGAAGCCCAAGCGGTTGGTTTACCAGTCATATCTTACGATTCAGGCTCCATTCCTGAGGTTTTAAAGGACGGAGAAACCGGTTGGCTCGTTCCTGCTCAGAAAGTTGACAAACTAGCAAAAGCCATTCAAATGGCTATGGATCATCCATCTCAAACCCTTGAGATGGGTAAGGCTGGGCGACAGCGGGTCAAGAATCTATTTACCTGGGAGAAGACCGCCAATGCAATCTTGCAAGGCATCACAAGCGCCCAAAACACAATCACCTGACTCAGTAGGAGGGTGGACTTGTAGTTGAAACCCATACCTTAAGCTCTACCTGCCAATGTCCTAGCAAATGGGCTTGCCGACGAAGCATCTATCTTTTTTTCTCTAATTATTCAAATCATTATGCGTATTGCTATACTACGGCGCGCTCCGGGGGCTTCGGTCAGCATGGATATCTATGCCGATGCGATAGTAGCTGGGCTCAGAAAAGTACGGCCCGACTGGGAATTTATCGAAGTTTCTCCCCAAGGTAAGGGTCTAGAAACTCCCCAAAACTCCTGGGTGGCTGGGCTAAAAAAGTACTATCAGCGCTATTGGCACTATCCCCGATCGCTGCGCAAGCTCAAGGTAGATGTAGCCCACATCGTTGACCACAGCGATGGATATCTAGTTAAGCCGCTGCAGCAACTGGGCATTCCTACCGTGGTGACCTGTCACGACATCATTAACTGGGTACGCCCCGACTGGTTTCAAGGGCGAGCCCGGCTCTCTGCCCTTAGCATGGCAACCTGGAAACGCGCCGTTCAGGGCATGCAGCGGTCAGACCACATTTTCACGGTTTCCCACCATACCGCTAAAGATCTAACCGAGCATTTAGGCATCCTTCCTCAGCAAATCACCGTTACCCCCAATGGGGTTGATCCTGTCTTGAGAGTATGGCCTCAGGCCGAAACCCAGCAAGCCCGACGCCATTATGGCCTCACCGAACCCACCTGCTGCCTGCTCAATGTGGGTTCAAACAACCCCCGTAAAAATTTAGAGGCCATCCTGAGTGCTCTCATCCCATTGCGGGCACAGGGTATTCCTGCACACTTTTGGAAAGTAGGAGCTGATTTCACGTCTGAGCAAAAAAGGTTTATTGAAACCCATGGATTGCAGGACGCTATCAGCTATCTTGGCCGACCTGACTTACAAACCCTCAACAAGATTTACAGTGCTGCAGACATACTGGTGGCCCCGTCTATCTACGAAGGCTTTGGCCTGACGGTGCTGGAATCAATGGCCTGTGGCACACCCGTCGTAACCTCTAATGTGACTTCCCTGCCGGAAGTGGCGGGGGATGCAGCATTGATGGTTTCTCCTATAGATGTTGATGCGATCGCTGAGGCCATTGGTTGGCTCTGGAAAGACGCAGACCTGCGCCAGTCGCTCGTTGCAAAAGGGCTCATTAGAGCCAAGCGTTTTACCTGGGAAAACACAGCTGAGAAAATCGCCAGCGTTTACCAGGACGTGCTGAATAAATAATCAAACTACTGGCTCACATTGGGCTCATCTTGTAAAGGAGGGATCTTCCATTGGCTTATTTATTGAAGAACAGCCTGCGGCTTCAGATTAGAGATACCATTTTCCGGGGGAAATACCTAAAAGAAAAGATTAGCCAGCTTGGTAAATCTAAGCGACTGATTATATGTAACTCATATCCCAAAAGCGGCACCCATTTGCTGTATCAAATCCTCAGGTCTATTCCTGACCTAGAGCCGTGGGACGACATTGTTTCAGTGCAGGCCCTCTGCGGCATCATGAACAACGCCAATCATGTTAGATGGAAAATTGGTTCTGCTCCCGATGGCTCGATCGTTCGCAGCCATCTAATGTGCTGCGACGAGATTTTAGATATTTTGGCTGAACATCGATGCAAGCTGCTGTTTATTTACCGAGATTTGAGAGACGTGGCCGTTTCCCACGCTCGCTGGGTGACTAAAGAAGAGCGCATATTTTTACACGATATTTACAATCAAGAGCCTGATTTCGATCAGCAGCTAATGAAATCTATTAAAGGAGTTCCCCTAGGATCGCCCTTTGGCTCTAATCTGTCACAGCCCGATATTGGTCAAGACTTTCGCCGCTGGCAGGGCTGGCTAAGCCATCCTGAAACCCTTGCTATCCGGTTTGAAGACCTAGTGGGCGAACGGGGCGGTGGTTCTGAAGACAAGCGTCTTTATATCGTCGAGCAAATTATGGATCACCTTGGAGTATCGTTGCCGCCGCAAGACATTCGGCAGAAGTTCTCTTCCCATGCGATGAACCCTCAGGAGTCCCATACCTATCGCAAAGGGGGCAAGGGCTCCCTAGGGGGGTGGAAAAAGTATTTCAACCAAAACCACAAGCAGGCCTTTAAGGCAGTAGCCGGAGACCTCTTAGTAGAGCTTCATTACGAGGCTGATCAGTCTTGGTAGGGGGTTCCACCCCTGGAGAACGCGTTAAGGCCGTCATTTATCTAACGTCATTAACAATAGCGGCTGATTTATTCATCAAGTAAGTACTAGTTTGTAACTCCTATGGCTAACCCATTTCGCTTGGGAGTGGTTTTTACCCACCCCACCCAACACCATGGTCCTCTCTGGAAGAAGCTGAGTGAGCAGCCTAATCTCTCGGTCAAGGTTTTGTATCTCTCAGATGAGAACCAGACGGCGGGCGATAAGTTTCTCGGCAATAAGGCCCAGGCCTGGGATGTAGACCTGCTTGAGGGCTATGAGTACGAATATCTCAAGGCCCTAAGTGGTAAAGTCCCTTCCACCCGTAAAAAAACGGTGATTAGCCCAGGGCTGGTCAGCCAGCTGACGCCCCAAAACTTCGATGCCATCTTCATGCAGAGCTTCGTCAACTATTCCTACCGATTGACGGCGGCCCTTTGTAAGCTGCGCGGCATCCCCCTGATCATGCAAAACGATGCCACTATCCTCTCCGACATGCGCTACAGCCGACTTCGGCGGGTGGTCATGTCCTTCATGTATCCGTGGATGATGAACCTGGCGGACTACTGGCTCTCCTGTGGTGACCACAACGAAATCCACCTGCGCCACTACGGCATCTCGGACGACAAGATTATCCGGGGCTGCCATCCGGTGGATGGCGATCGCTATCGCCAAACCATCGCCCATCGCCAGGCCGACATCCAGCGGGTCCATCGCCAGTGGGCCTGGGATGAAAACACCCTGCTCTATGGGTTTGTCGCCAAGTTCATCGAGCGCAAAGCCCCCTTTGAGTTTATCGATGCCATTGTCAAAGCCCACCGCCAAGACCCCCGGGTACGCGGCATCATGCTGGGGGGCGGCGACCTGGAGCCCGCCATCAATGCTCGACTGGCGGAGCTCAACGGCGAAGTGGTCAACGTCGGCTTTGTGAACCAGTCGGAGCTGCCCCTGTACTACGCCGCCATGCACAGCTTTGTGTGTACCTCCCGCATCGACCCCCACCCGCTGGTGGTGTCGGAGGCAATGGCCTCTGGCTGCCCGCCGATTTTGAGCGATCGCTGCGGCAACTGGGGCTATAGCGACACCGTTTGCCATCGCTACAACGGCTTGGTCTATCGCTTCGGCGATAGCGATGCCCTCGCCAGCGCCATCCTGGAAATGGCCGACGCCGAAACCCGTCAGCGCTACAGCGAGCGCTCCCATCGGGTATTTGACGGGCAAGATCTCCACTTTGCGGTCCAGTCTTTCTTAGAAGTGGCCAATCGCATACAGCTAAGCCGGGGCAAGGGGGCCAGTGTCGGCCAGGCCGTTGTCGCCAGTACCCCTGGTCAATCTAGCCCCACCCTCTCTGGCAAGGCGGTCAACCTATGAAAGTGCTAATTTCTGCCTATTCTTGTGAGCCCGGTCGCGGCTCCGAACGGGGCGTCGGCTGGAATGTCGCCCGAGAAGTGGCCAAACGCCACGAGGTCTGGGTGCTCACTCGCCCCGATGAAAGCAAAGCGGAGATCGAAGCTGAGCTGGCCCAAAACCCCGTCCCCAATCTCCACTTTGTCTACTTCACCCTGCCCTTCTGGCAGGACAGCCTGCGCTGGGGGCAGTCCGGGGCGATGCAGATTCACTACTACCTGTGGCAGATCCAGGCCTACTTTGTCGCTAAAAAGCTGCATCAAGAAATAGGCTTCGACGTATGCCACCACGTCACCTTTGTGAAATATTCCAGCCCCAGCTTTCTCTCCTTTCTGCCGATTCCCTTTATCTGGGGGCCGGTTGGGGGGGGAGAGTCGGCTCCAAAACCCTTCTGGAAAGACTTTAGCCTCCGGGCTAGGCTCTATGAGCGGGCCCGCAGCCTGACCCGGGGCATTGGAGAGC
>PYEQ01000173.1 GCA_003017785.1 filamentous cyanobacterium CCP5
ATGGAGAGCGCCATCCGCTGGCTGCTAGAGCTGGCCCTCGATCAGATTCAGAGTCGCACCCAGGCCCGCACCGCCACCATCGTTGGCAGCATACTTCAGGATCTGTTTGGGGCTTCCCTGCCTCGGCTGCTGCGGGTATGGGCCCGACGGGAAGACTTCCTCGACGAACAGCTCAACCAGATTTTTGATCAGCTGCTGCTGGAATATCAAATTTCTGAAGACCAGGCTAATCTGCTCACCGCCTGGATTTTAGAAGCCGTATTTCCCCCGGATAAAATTCGCCGTACGGTGATTGACTTTCTCACTGATCGCAATATTCAGGTGATCGACACCATTTTTCGAGAACGCACCAGCGGCACCTACTGGGTAGTGGCGAATCTGTTTGGGGTGCGCAACGCCCTCACCCGGCTGCGATCCTACTGCCTGGACGAGCGGGAGGTAAGCAACAGCCGGATAGATGAGTTGGTCAAGGCGCTGAATCTACGCTACCGCCTGCGGGAATGGCTGCTGACCCTTTCCCTACAAAACCTGCCGGTGGCCACGGTGCGACAGCTGCGCAGCAGCCTAAAAGAATCGGTGCGCAGCTACATCCGCACCCACGGTCCCGATTTGCTCAAGGGCATCAGCACCTCGGTCAACTGGGAATCCCTGGCGACCCAGCTGATTAACCGACTGCAAACGTCCAAAGCTGTCAGCAACTCCCTAGAACCGGTCAGCATGGAGCTGGCGTTGATTTTGGAGCGCTACCTGGAGCGGGATTTGGAAAACCTAGTAGCCCAGATTATCCCGATTTTGGATATTGATCAGGTGATCATTGAACGGGTGAATGCGACTACCCCCGCTGACTTGGAAATAGCAATTCAGACGATTGTCCGCAATGAACTCCAGGCGATCGTCAATCTGGGGGGCATCCTGGGCTTCGCGATCGGCCTGATGCAGGGGGCAATTCTATTCTTTCGATAGCCTAGATTGCTGGTTTTCTCCCTTCGGGAAAGGCTGCGCAACGACCTTCACCGTTCCCTCTCTTCCTTTAGAAGAGGCTTTGCCGACGACTACGCCCAGGGAGCGGTGGGCCCAAGGTAACGGCGAAGCTGTAGAGAACAGCGAAGCTATAGAGAACAGGCTCCCGGCTTACTTAACCGAAACGACCAGAGACATAGTCGCGGGTGTACTCTTCCCTGGGGTTGCTGAAGATGACGGAGGTTTCGTCGTATTCCACCAGATAGCCCACCTTGCCCCCGGTTTCGGTGGCCTCCGCGTTGAAGAAGGCGGTGCGATCGGACACCCGCGATGCCTGCTGCATGTTGTGGGTGACGATGATGATGGTGTATTTCTCTTTGAGCTGGTGCATCAGCTCTTCCACCTTCAGGGTGGAGATCGGGTCGAGGGCAGAGCAGGGCTCGTCCATCAGGATGACCTCGGGCTGGATGGCGATCGCCCGGGCAATACACAGCCGCTGCTGCTGTCCCCCGGACAGGGAGAGGCCGCTTTCTTTGAGCTTATCTTTAACCTCATCCCAGATGGCTGCCTGGCGCAGGGACTGCTCGACTAGCTCATCCATGTCTCCCTGGTAGCCGTTGATTTTGGCTCCGAAGGCGATGTTGTCGTAGATGGACTTGGGAAAGGGATTGGGCTTCTGGAACACCATGCCAATGCGACGGCGCAGTTCGACCGGATCGACAGAGCGATCGTAGATGTCGGTGCCATCGTGGGTGATTCTCCCAGTCATCTTGGCGCTGGGAATCAAGTCGTTCATCCGGTTGAAGCAGCGTAAAATCGTGCTCTTACCACAGCCAGAAGGACCAATGAAACCCACAATCTGACGCTGGGGGATATCCAGGAACACGTCCCTAACGGCCAGATTGGAACCGTAGTAGACCGAGACATTCTCGACCTTAAAGGTCAGGTCGATGGCGGTTTTGGTCGAAGAATTTTGAACCATAGGATTAAACCGGGTTAACGGCGGATAGGCAAATCAGGAGGTGGAGAGACCAATCAGTCCTACAGATTGGTCTTCTGAAAACGATTACGCAGATAGATCGCAATGCCGTTCATTCCCAGCAGCACTACCAGCAGCACAATGATGCCCGAAGCGGCGATGCTGTGGAACTCATCCTGGGGACGGCTGACCCAGTTGTAGATCTGAATCGGCAGCACCGTGAATGGGCTTTGGAGTCCTTCAGGGGTAAACGGAATGAAGGTCAGGGCTCCGATCGCAATCAGCGGCGCGGTTTCACCGATGGCCCGGGAAAGGGCCAAAATCACCCCGGTGAGTACCCCCGGCATGGCCGCAGGCAGCACGTGGGACCAGACCACCTGCCAGCGAGTCGCCCCCAGGGCAAACCCTGCGAGGCGAATGCTGTTGGGAATGGCTCGTAGGGCTTCCCGAGTGGCCACAATAATAATCGGTAGAATCAGCAGGGCCAGGGTCAGGCCGCCGGTCAGGACGCTGCGACCGCCGGTGATGGGCTGCAGCAGGTAGACAAAGGCTGCCAGACCCAGCAGTCCATAGATGATAGAGGGGACGCCGGCCAGATTGCTGATGTTGATTTCAATGAATCGGGTGAACCAGTTATCGCCAGAAAACTCTTCTAGAAAAATCCCGGCTCCGACCCCGACTGGGAAGGAAACCACAGCCACCACGACCATGACCCAGATGGTGCCAGAGAGAGCAGCGATGATGCCAGCTTCTTCGGGTCTGCGAGAAGGAAAGCTGACAATGAAGTTCCAATTCAGGGTTGGAATCCCATCGATCAAAATATCTGCTAGGAGCCAGGTCAACACGAGCAGGGCGATCGCCACGGATGACCAAGCTAAGGCCTGAAAGATGGCGTCTTTGCGATAGCGACCGGTCAGATCCTGGTTGAAATTGTGGAGGCGATCGCCGACGCTGCCCTTGGGGTAGTCCTGGGCTGGATTAACCGTCATTATTCGTACTTCTCCCTAAAGCGACGCACAAACCAGAAGCTAAACAAATTGAGCGCCAGGGTCATCAAAAATAGCGTCATGCCCACGGCAAATAACGTCTTAAAAGCAATCGACCCCACCGGGGTATCGCCAAGGCTGACCTGCACCATATAGGCGGTCATGGTCATGGTAGGCACCAGTGGATTCAGACCTAAGGTTGGGTTTTGTCCTGCTGCCAGGGTGACGATCATAGTTTCACCGATCGCCCGAGAAACGGCCAGAATCAGCGAAGCGACAATGCCTGATAGGGCCGCCGGGAGCACCACTGAAATAATCGTTTCGCGCTTGGTTGCCCCCAGGGCATAGGACCCATCCCTGAGGCTGCGGGGCACCGAGAAAATGGCATCCTCGCTGAGGGAAGCCACCAGGGGCAGAATGGAAATTCCCAGCACCAGTCCTGCACTCAGGGCATTAAATCCCTGCAGACCGGGGACGAATGTCTGCAGCACCGGCGTCACCGTGAGCAGAGCAAAATAGCCAAATACGATGGACGGAATCCCGGCCAGGATTTCCAGGACAGGCTTCAGCACCTTACGTACGTTGGGCTTGGCATATTCGCTCAGGGCGATCGCCGACAGCAGCCCTAAGGGTAAGGCCACCAGAATGGCGATCGTTGAGGTCAGCACCGTGGCGCTGATCAGCACGATGATGCCAAACTGCTTACTGCTAAATAGAGGGGTCCAACGGGTGTCCGTGAAGAACTGAGTGAACGGCACCTCTCGAAAGAACTCGTAGGTTTCAAAAAACAGAGTTCCAACGATGCCGAAGGTTGTCAAAACCGACACGAATGCAAAGGCACCGGTAATCAAAACAACCAGCTTTTGAATATTCTTACTTCGTTGACGGTTAGGATTCCAGAGGGAATCAGAACCAGGGGATGCGCCAGCAGTCATCTCACGTACCTGTGATAGTCAACTTAAGTTGAGCCTGGTGTAGCTTTTACTGTCGAGGGCTGGATTGAATCAACCAGCTCAGCCAACATCAGCAAAATACTAATTTCTCTTAAGCCTTTTCAAAAATACAGGAAGGGGGAACGGGGAGGAACCATCCTCCCCACTATCCGTAAAGGCTCAGAGATTAAAGGCTTAGAGCTGATCTGAGAGCTCTACACCGACGGAAGAGCCACCGCCGTAGATAGAACCAGTGGTGCGATTCTCTAGACGAGCCGCTACTAGCTCGGTGATGTCATCGGGCAGGCCCACATAGCCGGTCTCAGCGACATAATCAGCGTTCGCCGGATCGATCAGGAAGTCCACAAAGGCGGCTACCTGGGGCTTCTCTTCATAGGATGCGACCTTCACGTAGAAGAACAGAGGTCGAGACAGGGGATTGTAGGAACCGTCGGCAATTACCTCCCGGGACGGAGCCACACAGGTGCCGTCAGCGTTCTCAATTTCGAGGGCCTTCAGAGCACCTTGGTTTTCTTCGTAGTAGGCGTAGCCGAAGTAGCCCAGGCCACCGGTGTCAGACTCGACGCCCTGAACCACCACGTTGTCATCTTCACTGGCGGTGTAGTCACCGCGGCTGGCACCCTCTTCCCCGTTGATCGCGTCGGTGAAGTAGTCGAAGGTACCGGAGTCGGTACCGGGACCATACAGCCCCAGGGGCTGATCGGGGTAGTCGCTCTTCACCTGGTTCCAGTTGGTGACTTCACCCTCAGATGCAGGAGCCCACATGGTGCTGAGCTCGTCGGGGGTGAGGCACTGAGCCCAATCGTTGTCGTTGTTAACCACCACGGTGATGCCGTCGAAGGCGATGGGCAGTTCAATGAATTCGATGCCAGCCTCTTCGCAGGCTGCAATTTCATCTTCGGCAATGGGTCGAGAGGCGTTGGAGATATCGGTTTCGCCATTGCAGAATTTCTCGAAACCACCGCCAGAACCGGACACGCCCACGGTGACGCGGGTGTCGGGGTTTTCAACCATAAATTCTTCAGCCATGGCTTCCGAGATCGGAAAGACGGTGCTGGAACCGTCAACCTGAATATCGCCAGAGATCTCGGAGCCGCTGTCGGTACTCTCAGCGGCGGGGTCGGTCCCTTCAGTGGCAGTGTCAGTGGCACCGCCGCAGGCAGCAACACCTGCCAGCAGGGCAGCCAAGGAAATGGAATAGGCAAATCGAAAAGCTTTTTTAGTCGACATTGGGTTGATCTGCTCCCTCATCAATTATTTGAGCATTCATGTTCCGGAAGCAGAATACAGGGTCAACGTAAAGGCTGGGTTAAGAAAGCCTGAGATGCGTACCACAATCATTCTGAGACGAATGTTGTCTAGACAACTTTTACCTAAAGCTTTTGCCAAAGAACCTGTTTGAGCAGTCCCTAAGGACTATCCGCTAAGGACATAGACTCGTTGAACGGGCCGGGGCCAAGTCAGTGCTGCCCTTAGCGCAGTAGCCGTCGGGCCAGATGCTTTTGCGTCATCCAAATGGCTGCCGCGATCGCCCCCATTAGCCAGAGCACGCTACCGGTGTAGGGGGAGCCCTCTAACAGACAGAGGCTGCCCAGGCCGAACAGGCCGATCGCCCCGCCCCCGGCGATCGCCAGCATGGTTTGAATCGCCTGGGTGCTATGGACCAGCCGTTCGGCCAGATTTGCGTCGGCGCTAGGGGCGGTGGCGATCGCGCTTTTAAACAGCTCCACCCGCCGGGGTTCGGCCTGATAGTAGGTGCCTAGCTCCTGGTCTCGCAGGGAGGCGATCGAATACAGGCCAAACTGCTTGGCCTGGGCAATGGCGCTGCGGATGCGCCGCTTGGAGGCGTGGGGCGCAAAGGTGGTCAGAATGGATTCCCGATAGACGCCGGTTTGAGCCATTTCCAGGATCCGCTGGGTGAGTTCGGTTTCGCTCAGGGGTGGGGCGGTGGGAGGCATGGCTGAAAGGGCAGGACAGGCTGGTAGTGGTGTACTAGGGATTAGCATAGCCCAGCCTCTTCTCAGGGAGCGATGAATTTATTCGGACGAAACGGGGCTGCATCCTTCGGCGTGGGCGATGGGTGCCCAGCCGTTAGACTCAATCAACCTCTAAGGAGGCCCAGGTTAGAATGGGATTAACGGAGCACTGTCTGGAACAGTCCAAATCTCTGCCCCTTGAGGGTTGAGAAGGTTTTGCATAGTTGCCCAGCAGACTTCAAATGGAGGCTTAGTCATGGCTGCCGCCCCCGAAGCGACCCTGGGAAGGCTGGCCCAGTCGGCCATATCCCGCTATCTGAAGCAGGCCACCCAATATCAAAAGCCGGTCTTAGCCGACACCGACCCGGAGAATCTGCATCAGATGCGGGTAGGGCTGCGGCGGCTGCGCACCGCCCTGCAGGTGTTTGCGCCCGCCATTGTCCTGCCCACCCCTGCCCAGAGCAGCCAGGTCGGCAGGGTCGCCCGCAAGCTCGGTCGTCTGCGGGATCTCGATGTGGTGGCTGAAACCTTAGAGCAGCGCTATTGGCCAGACCTCCCCGAGCCGGAGCAGGCCGGACTGAGTCAGGTTTTAGACCAGCTGCGCCGCCGCCGCCAGCGCCAGTTTAAAGCAGTCAAAAAGCTGCTTAAGGGCAAGGATTATAAGCAGCTGAAAGCGGCTCTCAAGGATTGGATCAAACAGCCGAATTTAAGGGCGATCGCTGCCCTGCCGCCGCTCCAGGCTGTGCCCGATCTGGTGCTGCCCTTAGCCAGCCAGACCTGGCTGCACCCCGGCTGGCTGGTGGGTACGAAAATCCGCCGCGGCACCGTTAACGTCAATACTCGAATCAAAGTCAGCGAGGCTGATGCCCTGATTCGCGAACACAGTCAAACCCTCCACGATCTGCGCAAGCAAATCAAGCGCTTTCGCTATCAGCTCAAGGTCGTTGCGGATCTGTATGGCGACGCCCTAGACCCCGATCTGGATCGCCTGGCCACTATCCAGGACACCCTGGGTCAGCTCCAGGACAGCCTGGTGATGGGCGAAGTGCTTTCCCAGGCTGTCCCCGATCCTCAGCGGGCTCTGCCGACTCTCCTGGGGCTGATGGCCGACCAGCGCCATCGGGCCTGGACGCAGTGGCAGTCTCTGCAAAAGCACTATTTGGATGCCCAAAATCGGGTTGCCTTGAGGCAGCTACTGGCGGCCCCGAGTATGCCGCTGGCTGCAGCGATCGCCCCAGAGACAGCAACCGAAGCCGCTTCCCGATCAAGCTCCACCGCGGCGATCGCCCGGAATGGCAGCAGCTCCTCCCGGCAGAAAGATCCCCGGGGCTCTGGGACAAAGCAAACGGATTGCCCCCCCTGAGAACCGGTCACTCAGCAACTTTAAAGAGTCAATGCGAGGCTTCAACAAGCCGCCAAGGCGATTGGGGCAACGGCAAGGTAGAGCGGCGATCGCCCGGAGGTGCCAGTCGGCCAGAAAACCAGAATCTGGCACAGGGAGTTCGGTGGAATTACGGTTGTCCCTCTATTCTGAAATTCATCTAAGCAGAGCTGAGGCTTCGCAATCCTGAGCTTTTGGGCTTCTGTCAGAAGTTTCTGCCTTTAACAATTCGAAATCGTCTCTGGGAGGGAAAAATGGCTTTCACTACTCAAGTCGAACTGTTCAATCGGCCCGGAAAAGCTCGGGTCGAGCGACCGATTCAGCCCGACCAGCAAGGACGCGTCTTCTACGGGGGCACCTACTGGCCAGCCCGATTCTACGATTCTGCCGAGTTTGTTAACACTGAGGTGGCCAGCCAGCTGTCCGTGGTTGGACGCCAGGGCATCACCCTGCTGGTGGCTCCCCTGATGGCCGCAGTCTGCAATCTGTAGCCCTTGACCGTTGAGTCCGGGCCTAGCCTCCAAACCCCTGGAAACCGCCGGGGCTTGCTCCCCATCGTCTGGCCTGGACGGCAGCCCTTCAACTCGCTCCGGCTCTAAATATTTGCTGAGCTCCGGAAATGTCCCCAGATCCGGAGATTACTATATAAATCAAGAATAATGGCTTAAGACCATCGAGCATTGGCATTTAGCACCCGACTTCAGCGGGTAGTGGCTTTGCTCTTCACTAGCCATCGCCGCACAGGGGATAGACCGTTATGGATGGGCTGGCGCTGACCTATCTGTGGGAAATCTACGCTGACCCAGGGGACGAACCACCTCCCCTGGCCCAGTTTTCCGTAGCCCAGGCGTTAAGACCGGGGGCCCTGGCCCTGGCCGGGATGCTGCTGTGGGGTAGTTTTTCCCAGGTGCTGGCGATTACCGCCTATGTGGATACGCCCCCTGGCTATGCCCTCAACATTCGCTGGGGACCAGGCACTAACTACGGCATTTGGCGGACGCTGCTGCGGGGTACACCCATTGAGATTAATGGAATCTATCGCAACGGCTGGGCCCAGCTTTCTAACGGCACCTGGGTAGCAGGCAACCTGATTTCCACCCGGACTAACGCTGTCGTCCCAAACCGATGGACCCAGGCAGTGGTTGTTTCCGGCATTGAGGGCTTAAATGCCCGCTGGGGCCCGGGCACTGGCTATGGCATCTATCGCACCCTGGCACCGGGGGAGCGTGTGATCATTACCGGACGCAGCGATGGCAACTGGGCCCAGCTGGATAACGGCACCTGGGTGGCCGCCAGCTTCTTGGAATTTCCATCTACCCAGATACCAGCACCGGAGCCGACCAATCCACTCCCAGAAAATCCCACCCAGGCGGTTGTCCAGCTGCAAAACCTGC
>PYEQ01000174.1 GCA_003017785.1 filamentous cyanobacterium CCP5
CCGCCTCTACTCGCCCCATCGCCGGGACGCGCCCCCGGGGGCGCAGCTCCCAGCAGGATCAGGAACTCGCGGCCACCCTCCGCAGCCATCCCAAGGAAGTGGCCGAACACGTCATGCTCGTGGACCTAGAGCGCAACGACCTGGGCCGGGTCTGCACCTGGGGCAGCGTCCAGGTGGATGAACTGCTCACCCTCGAGTACTATAGCCACGTCATGCACCTGGTCAGCAACGTGGTAGGCACCCTCGCCCCCCACCAGGACAGTATCGATCTAATCCGGGCGGTGTTTCCTGGTGGCACCATCACCGGCTGCCCCAAGGTGCGCTGCATGGAAATTATTGAAACCCTAGAGCCCGTGCGTCGGAGCCTGTTCTACGGCTCCTGTGGCTATCTGGACAGTCGGGGCAGCCTCGATCTAAATATTCTGATTCGCACCCTGCTGCTAGCGCCGACGGCAAGCGGCCAAACCGTTTGGGGCCAGGTGGGTGCTGGCATCGTTGCCGACAGCGATCCCCATCGGGAATGGCTGGAATCCTTACAGAAAGCCCAGGCTCAGCTGCTGGCATTAAATCTCGCCGTCGATGTAGATCTGCCAACTTAGGGGCCGATTGAAACGGATTGGAACCTGCCCAAGCCGTCCTTTTTACCGAAATATTGGCCCTAGCTGTATTGCAGAATGCAGCAAACCTTTAGAATGCTTGGTGTTGACTCGTTCATTCGATCACGTCCTCGGGTATGCTGATGAGCATTCTGGGGTGAACCCGATGGGCTCTCTGGAGTGAATCCCGGCCGTGCACCCGGATTGGCTCCGCTGTGGCGATCGCCACAATCGTTCCACCATCGTTTGTACAGTCTCCTCGGCTAGCCTGCCTCACTCCTTGAAGCCCCATCTAGCCCTCGCTGAATTCTCCACGGCTACGCCCCGTTTGTTAACTGTCGTTGTTTCCTTGATTTAGCTAACCTGCTACCCGGATAGCCAGAGCCCGAATGACCTCAGAAAACTATCTCAGCCATCCCACGTTTGGCTTGCTTTTTAGAGTTTGCTTGGTCGACGAGAGCAAAGAGCTTTTCGCTACCCTCTATGCCCAGAGGATGTTTTTTCTGGTGTCCAACCAGCCCACCCTGGGCATGACCTTTGACCCCATTGGCCGCAGCGATGCCCGTCTGCTGCTGGAAAATCGCATGCGGACCCTGCGGCGATCGGGAGCCTATCCGGAATACGACCAGCTGCAGACGATTTATAAACAGACCTTTCAATGATGGAGTCCGGTCGTTTTTCCGATGATGATTGGGCAGCGCGGCTGCATCAGGTTTGCCAGCAGATCCCCGATACCGTGAGGCTGATTGCCGTCACCAAAAAGTTTCCGGCTGAGGTCGTGCGCGCCGCCTATGGAGCAGGGGTGCGGGACTTTGGCGAAAGCCAGGTACAAGAAGCCGAAGCCAAGCAGGCCGAACTAACCGATCTACCGGACATGACCTGGCACCTGATCGGCCATCTCCAAAGTAACAAAGCCCGTCGCGCCGTAGAACTTTTCGACTGGATTCACTCCGTCGACAGCCTGAAGCTGGCCAAACGCCTCAACCATCTAGCCGCCGAAGCCGGCCGCTCACCCCAGTGCTGCCTGCAGGTCAAAATGGTCAGCGACCCGCCCAAATACGGGTTTGATCAGGATCAGCTGTGGTCGGCCCTGCCGACCCTCGATCAGCTAGACCAGCTATCGATCTCTGGGTTAATGACGATTCCGCCCATGGGACTCTCACCCCAGGCCACTCGCGACGTGTTTGATCAGGCCCGATCGCTGGCCGATAAAATCAATGCCGCTGGCTTCGAAAGACTGCAGATCCAGGAGCTGTCCATGGGCATGTCGGGGGACTATCCCATCGCGATCGCCGCTGGGGCCACCATGGTCCGGCTGGGGACAGCCCTGTTTGGCGATCGCCCAGGAAGCTGACTGGCGGTTACCACATTCCTCTAATATGCCAACCCAGATCATGGCCTCTGATCCCTCGTTCTCTTAAGTGTGGGGTGATCTGGGAAAAGCTCGTATCCTTGGATACATAAGCCTTTGAAATATTGGCGATAGGTGGCAAATTAAACCTTAACTATTTGTGAATCTGGCATCCACGAAAAGAAAATTGTGTATACTGTGAACTCAATATTCCGGATCAGGATATTTGTATCAGAATATTCAAATCCATCTTCTATCGGACTGAGCCGGTCAGACGAGTTTTGTCAAAGCCAGAATCAGTCATTAGCAACCTCGCAATTGTTCAGTTTTCTACTCACCAGTATTTTTGACTGAAATTGATGCTGAGGTGTTGCATTTATAGAAAAGAGAGCTATTATGGCCCTCGGATTTGGTTCTCAAAGGGAAGGTTCTGATCGGTTCCTTTAGTTTCATCCCCCTCCTAACACGAGTGGTAGTCATAGTGGAGTGATAGCTGTGAGCAACGTTTTTTCTAGACTGCGCGACTTCGTCGGCCTGAATGATCCGGCTGACTATGAATACGAATATGACGAGATGGACGGAGAGGAGTATCAAAGCCTCTACCAGGAAGAGAATGTAGCCCCCCAAGTTCACATGCAGCCGCCCCAGGAAGAACCTCGGGCTCGTCGTCGGGTGCGGGAAAGAATGTTGTCCTCTGAAGCTGGAATGACCTCCATGGGAAGTAATGTAATTGGTATGCCTGGTGCTATGAACGGTGCCTCGGAAGTGGTGGTAATGGAGCCCCGCTCCTTTGAAGAGATGCCTCAGGCCATTCAGGCCCTCCGGGAGCGGAAGTCGGTAGTTCTCAATCTGACCATCATGGATCCGGATCAGGCTCAGCGGGCCGTTGACTTTGTGGCCGGTGGCACCTACGCCATCGATGGCCACCAGGAGCGGATTGGGGAGAGCATCTTCCTGTTCACTCCCAACTGTGTTCAGGTCAGCACCCCGGCCGAGTTCGAAGACGACATGCCAATCTCCCAGCCTGGTATGCCTCCCAGCCAGCCCCCGGCTCCCGCCTGGAACACCGATCCGGCAGTGCGCATGGCTTAGTCCCTGGGCAAACCTTCTCTATGACTTTGCATTTCCCTGGCGGTCTGCTTTAGGCTGCCAGGGTATCTTTTTGGAATTTTTTAGACCTAAGGGGGGCACCATTGGCGGATGCAAAGCTGGGCGTCATCGGCGGCGGGATGATGGGAGAAGCCCTGATCTCCCGCCTTTTAGATCAGGGGGTCTTTGGGCCTGAGGCGATCACCATCGGCGAACCGGGGGCCGATCGCCGGGCCTATTTACAAGAAACCTATGGCATCGGTGTCACGGCCAGCAACCAGGAGGCGATCGCCACGGCTTCGGTGGTGCTGCTGGCCATCAAGCCGCAGATTTTGGCTAAGGTAGCCCCGAATTTGGCAGGGGCGCCAGCGGGCGATCCGCCCCTGCTGCTGTCGATTCTGGCGGGGACGCCCCTGGCTGTGCTAGAGGGCTATGTGCCTGGATGGCCGGTGGTGAGAGCCATGCCCAATACCCCCGCTACCGTAGGGGCCGGGGTCACCGCGATCGCCGCCGGTGACCAGGCCGGTGCCGACCACGTCGCTGAGGCTCGACGGATTTTAGCCAGCGTCGGTGACGTGGTTGAAGTGCCTGAATATCTAATGGATGCAGTGACGGGGCTATCGGGCTCTGGGCCTGCCTATGTGGCCCTGATGGTAGAGGCCCTGGCAGACGGCGGAGTGGCTGCCGGCCTGCCCAGGGCCATTGCCTCCCGGCTGGCCTTGCAAACGGTGCGGGGCACCGCCGAACTGCTCCATACCACCCAGCTCCACCCAGCCCAGCTCAAGGACCGGGTCACCAGCCCCGGCGGCACGACCATTGCCGGGGTAGCCGAACTTGAGGCCGCCGGCTTGCGATCGGCGCTGATCCGGGCCGTGCAAGCCGCCTGTCGGCGATCGCAGGAGCTGGGCCGTTAATTTACCCTGATCACCATCGGAAGGGAGCACCTATGGATCTGACTACCTTACTGCTACAGCTCGTGATTGCCATCCTCTGCGCGGGGATGGCAACGGTGCTGCTGCCCCGTCGGGTTCCTGGCAAAGGTATTGGGCTAATCATTATCGGGCTGATCGGAGTATTTGTCGGCCAGTGGGTTGTGGACCTGCTCCAGGAAACCTATGGTCTATCCCTAGCCGTGTTCGAGTATGAGCTGGAAGGGGTGCCGATTCTGCCGTCCATTCTGGGGTCGCTGCTGGTGCTGTATGTGGTGACGGCATTGCTGCGGTGGGGCTATGGCAATCGGTAGGCGATCGCCAACGGCTGCTGTCCTTTTCCTGGAGAGAGTTTATTGGGGGTGGGATGAGGCTCCCCCCAGCCGCGGTTCCTGACCGGCCAGAATCCGCTTGATGTTGGCCCGGTGGCGCAGAATCACATAGCCGCCCCCGGCGACGGCCAGCAGAATGTAGGCCAAGGGCTGACCGGTGATGATCATCAGCAGCAGAATGGCGATCGCCCCGGCCATGGACCCCAAAGAAACGATCCGCGAGAGGGCCAGCACCAGGGCAAAAATAGCGATCGCCCCCAGGGCCACGGGCCAGGACAGGGCTAACACCACCCCGAGGCCAGAGGCGGCGGACTTACCGCCGGTAAAGTTGATCCAAATGGAGCGGCTGTGGCCTACCAGAGCCATCAACCCGGCCAGGACTTCCAGCCAGGGCTGCCAGGGGGCGGTGATGCCTAAATCGGTTGAGAGCAGCAGGGGCATGGTTGCGGTCACCAGGAGGACAGCGATCAGCCCCTTGAGCAGGTCAATCAGCAGAACCGCGATCGCCGCTCCCTTGCCCACCGTACGCAAGACGTTAGTGGCTCCGGTTGTTCCCGATCCGTGTTCACGAATATCGATGCCTTTGAGTCCCTTGGCCACCAAAAATCCGGTGGGAATTGAACCCAAGAGGTAAGCGGCCACCGCCACTGCCAGCACCACCAAAACTGCCATAGCCCTTGTCTATTTCCGTTTGCCAGTAACAGTTTAGAGGGCCAGAGGTCAGAATCTGAGGGCGATCCCTGAAGTTTTCACATTTAATAAAAGTCGTAGTCAGGGGTCGGATTCATCGGATCGGGGGCGAACGCCAGCCAAAGGGGGAATTGCAGCAGAGCCAGACTGATCTGCCCTTCGGCCTCGTCGATCACGATCAGGGGCAGGCCGTCGGTGGAGGCGATCCGCTCCGCCCGCTGGGCCAGAGCATCGGGAGAATCAAACAGCATCACCCCGCGACCGGTGCCAAAATCAGCCTTGGAGATTCCGAGACAGTCTTGCAGTCCCCGTCGCCATTCTCCCAGTCGCTCGGGGGTGTTGGAGAGCACTAGGGTGCGCAGCCGGCTGCCATAGAGGGTGTAGAGAATGGAGGTGGCAGCCGAGGCAATCAGCACGTTCTGCAGACGGCTGCCCATACTCTTGATCGCTCCACGCCCGCCCTGGGTAAAAAACCAGTTGGCGACTCGATCCGAGTGCACGGGCTCAAAGGTGCGTCGCAGCTGCCACACCGGCCCGTAGTAGTCGGGCCGCATGCGGTACTGATCCAGCAGGCTGCGGACCCGATCGCTCTGGTCTTGGAAGGTGTCATTGCCGAAGCTGGGAGCGGCCGGGGCCTCAGCCGGAGCGGCCGGGGACGGTGGGGCGGCGGCGGGCGCAGGGGACTGGAACTCTAGCTGTTCAGCAGCGGCGGCCAGGTCTTGCAGGCTGCCCACCAGGTAGTCCTTGAATCCCTGGACCCGAATCGCTAAATCCTGGGAGACTCCGGCAAAGCTAGTGCGCATCTCCGCCTGGATGCGATCGCGCCGCCGTTCCAGCTTTTCGACTTCCAGCTGCAGGCTGCGCCGCCGCTGCTCTAGTTCATCAATGTTTTCTCGCACTAGCCGACTCAGATCGCTCTGCATCTGCTGAGACTGCTGGCTCAGCAGGCGACTGTAGTTGGCCTGGAGCTCAGCGATCGCCCGCTTCAGGTCGCTTTCTTGCTGCTGCAGGCTGTTCAGGGCCGCCTTGGCTGCAGCGTCACTGGGATTCGCGTCAGGTTGAGAAAACGAGTCGGAAGCCATGGTTTGTCGGTGCAATATCTTCGTCAGCCTATCAGATCCCTCAGGCAGTCTCGAAACCCCTGACGCGGATGAGGCTAGTCCCCAGGAGCACTGTCTGCGCAGTAGTCCTGCAAGCAGCGTCGCAGCTCCTCCACGTTGAACAAAATGGGCAGAAAATGAATACTCTTGACCTCCCGGAAATAGAGCAAAATCGGGATGCCAGGCCAAAAAATCTCCCAGTGCCGCCAGTCTCGATAGGGAAATTGTCGAATCTGTCGTTCCCCTCGATACAGCTCAAACGCCTCCGGGGTAAACCGCAGCCGCAGGGTCGCTGTTTGGAATCCTAAAAAGAGTCCGAACAGAGCGATCGCTCCCCCCAGCCCAATCTGCACCCAGAATAGCGGCAGGGCCAGCAGGACAATCCCCATGGGAATGGCGTAGCGCGGCGTTAGCTCTCGGTAGCCAGCGGTCTTGACCATAGTTTGAGTGTCAAATTCCAATACAAGCTGCAGTCTCTAAAGATTGTTGATCACAGCGCTGCCTGTGCCCTGGAACATCAGCCAGGACAGGAAAAAGTTGGTAATAAAAATCGCCAGTAAGGCTGTGACCACCGCCGTCGTGGTGGACTGACCGACCCCCTTAGCGCCGCCGGTGGTGGTTAGCCCCCAGCTCGAGCCGATGACGGCAATCAGCGCCCCAAACACAAAGGATTTCACCAGGGAACTGACCAGATCCCAGATGGTCAGGAAGTTTTGAGCGGAGTCTAGAAACACCGATGAGGGAATGCCGTAGAGGGAAATGGCGATCGCCAGCCCCCCCGACATGCCGGTAATGAAGCTCAAAATATTCAAAAACGGCAGCATCAGGGAGCAGGCCACCACCCTGGGAATCACCAGATAGTCGATCGGGTCTGTCTTGAGAATTTGCAGGGCGTCAATCTGCTCGGTGACTCGCATCGTGCCGATTTCAGCCGCAAAGGCCGAACCTACCCGTCCCGCCAGCACCACCGCCGTCAGCACGGGCCCCAGCTCCCGGGCCAGGGTCAGCGCCAGCACTCCGCCCACCGCCGTCCCTGCTCCGAAGCTGAGAAATTCCCGCGTCACTTGAATGGTGAACACCATGCCCACGAACCCAGCCGTAATCAGGGCGATCAGTAAAGACTCTGGCCCCACTGCCGCCATCTGCTCGATCGTGTTGCGGCGATGGAGCGGGCGAGAAATCAGGTGAATCACCACCTGCCCCCCCAAAAAGATGGCTGCCAGCAAGCGTCGACTCCACTGGCTTAAGCTAGAAAGCCGTACCGCCTGTGTCAATGGACTGTCCTCAAAGCGACCTGCAATCCCGGCGGTTTCCCCTAATCGGGCTGTCCGTGGGCTCTAATCAGGATTTTAGAGGTTAATCTCAACCCCTGTCGCCATTCAATGGAACATTCTTTTTCTCCGTTTACCCTAGCGGTTTCGATATCCTGGTAAACAGTTCTTCACTATCTCTGTCTATGAACTGGATGGAAATGCGGCCGCGATCGCGGCGAGGTCGGCGATGGGCGAGCCTGATCGGATGGTTCGTGGTTATCCTCACCCTGGTTGGCCTGCCAGCAGCCCCAGCCTGGGCCCAGCGGGTTCCCGATGTCCAGGGCCAGCAGTCGATTCAGCCCTATCTCGACCGCGTTGCCGATCAGGTGAGTGAATTCACCCTCGATAACGGGATGAAATTTATTGTCCTGGAGCGCCACCAGGCGCCGGTCGTATCCTTCATGATCCATGCCGACGTGGGGGCGGTCAATGAAGCCGACGGCAAAACCGGCGTGGCCCACTACCTGGAGCATTTGGCCTTTAAGGGGACCGAAGAGATCGGCACCAAAAACTATGCCGCCGAGCAGGCCCTGTTTGAGGAAATGGATCAGGTCTTTCAGCAAATTCTTAAAGCAGAGGCCGATGGGAACTCTGCTCAGGCTGAGGAACTGAAGGCCCAGCTAGCCGCCTTGCAAACGGAAGCGGCCTCCTACGTGGAGCAAAATAAATACGGTCAGATCATCGACCAGGCCGGAGGGGTGGGCCTCAATGCCACCACCGGCGCCGATGCCACCCGCTATTTCTACAGCCTGCCCTCCAATAAGCTCGAGCTGTGGATGTCTCTGGAGTCGGAGCGCTTCCTAGAGCCGGTGTTCCGAGAGTTTTTCGAAGAGAAGAACGTCATTCTAGAAGAGCGTCGGATGCGGGTCGACAATTCTCCCATCGGCAAGATGGTGGAGGAGTTTCTCGGGGCCGCGTTTGAAGAACATCCCTATCGTCGCCCGATTATTGGCTACGAAGAAGATCTCTATCGGGCCACCCGCGACGACATCCGCAAGTTCTATGACACCTACTACGGCCCCCAAAATCTGATTGTGGCCGTGGTTGGCGATGTGGACCCCGCCCAGGTGCGGGAATACGCCCAGACCTACTTTGGTCGCTACCAGCCCCAGAGCGATCCGCCGGAGGTCACCGTTGAGGAACCGGTGCAAACGGCCAGTCGGGAATTTACCCTGGAGCTG